>JAFUUV010000053.1 GCA_017471345.1 Ruminococcus sp. | reverse complement strand
TCCGAGAGAATGTGATCCTCCGCCATGGTATTCAGCATCCGCGCGGTAGCGCGGTAAGCACCGATGATACCGGTCAGAATCGCGGCAAGAGCGGTGATGCCGATAATCACCAGACCGGCGGTGCCGAGCATGGATTTGGCGGCAAAAAAGGTCGTATTGCCATCCACGCCGCTGAAATTGCCGAGACCGGCAATATAATCCTGCCATGAATGGCAGCCCTGCGGCACGAACGCCACGCTGATGACGGACATCGCCATATACACAAAGGCGCCGCAGATGATGGAAAGCGCGATAACGCGCTTGGATTTGCTGACTTTAAAACGAAAATGCGCTGTTTCGAGAGAAGCGACCTCAAAGCCGACAAACGCCCACGGCGCCAACAGCACCAGCGTCAGCACCGCGGTAAGCTGGTTAAAATCTTCGCCGACGGTGAAATCCAGCACATTTTGCGGTCTGAGGTGCGGCAGCGCGAAGAAGAACAGAATCACGGTGCCGGCAAGGAGTACCACCGCTAAAGAGGTCTGCGCGAATTGCAGCACCTTTTTGCGGAATACAAACAGCAGTCCGATGAAAAGCAGCGCCGCCGCGGAAACCAACAGTTCGCCGAAATAGATGTCATATTCCTCTACCGCGTAATGAAAACCAAATTGCAGCGCGTCACCGAAGAGGATGCGGCACATGACAAAGAGAGAGGTGGCGTTGAGAAACACAATGGACAGATATGACAGGCTGAGAAACCACGAGCAAATGAATGCGTGGTCGCGGCCGAACGCCTTCTTGGTGTAGGTGTACACGCCGCCGGAGCCGGGACTGTTGTTCATCAGAAAAGCATAGTTGCTGCCGATTACAAGCATAATCACCGCGCCGATTGCCAGCGAAATCAGCGTACCGAGCGGACCGGCAATCGGCAGAAAGGTGGTACCGGGCATGACAAAAGCGCCCCAGCCGACAATGCATCCGAAGGCAATTCCCCACACGTCAAGGGGAAAAAGATTCTTTTTGGGAGAGGCGGCAGTTCCGCCGGAAAGTCGCTGACTCATCTTGATCCTTCTTTCGGAAAGTACAATCACAAAATGATACTAATATATTATACGGCTTTTTGCCGCTGTTCGTCAAGTGAATTTTGTTTATTTCCGACAAAAAAACACCGGCAGAAGCCTGTCCTCTGCCGGTAACTTTCTGTATTATGATAATTGTACACGCTTCCACGCGTCACTGTTCTCATTGACAGTGGAATAGGCAACGTCTGTTTCGTTCGCGCCGACCGCGAAGTAGGTGTACTTGTTGCTGTGCATACTCCACTCGGGATCATAGAACTTGCCCTCGATTTCCGCCCAGCCGTGGCCGCCGCTGTTGCAGGCGTAAACCTCGGTACAGCCAATCGCCTTGCCCATAAACGCGAACGCCGCACCGTAGCTATAACAGTCACCCTTGCCGTATACATAGAGGTCGTTGGCGCATACCACCGGCCAGTCCGCCTCGCGGTACGGCGGATTGTGGCGCACACCTTCCAGATAATTGGTCTTGATATAATCAAAGGCAGCCTTCAGCTTTTCCTCCTTGGTCATGGAGCTGTTGGTGCACTTCGCAATTGCCTGCAGCGCGTAAAACAGGGTTTTGTCCCAATCATCGGCGACCGCCGTCGCCGCGCCGTTGATGACATTCCATTCCGTATCGTTTTCCACAACGCCGTCACAATAGCCCGTATCAATGACGCCTTCGCTGTTGGCGTAAAAATATCCGTCCTCGTCGCTGCCGACAATCTTGTCCTTTTGCAGCACGCCGTCAATGTAATAGCGGGACACGCCGTTTTCTGTCACCATGCCCTCCTGCGGCTTTTCGAGGGTGATGGTCATGCCGTCTGTCAGGCGTTGCGTCAGTTCACCGTTGTAGCGATACTGTGAAATATCAAAGCCGGCGTTCGCGATTGCTTGCTCGACGGTGCTGTCGAGCAGCGCGACCTGCTGTGTGGTCACGCCGTCCGTCACGGAGACCGTCGCGAGACGGCGAACGGTAATTTGCGTCTCGTCTGTATCCTTCCAGACGACAGAGCCATCCGGCTCGGTTTTATCCCCTTGGTTCAGGGTGACGCCTGCCTGCATGAGCAGCTCGCTGACCGTCATGGTGTCTTTTCCTTCCGCGACGACGGTTTTGCCGCTGTCAACCACCGTGACCTTCACGGACTTTGCAAACAAGTCGCAGCCGCAGAGCAGTATTACCAGCGCCAATAGAGACGCTATTACCATTTTCCGTTTCATATCGGTTTCTCCCCAATCCTTCATTTTTTCATAAACAATCACACAATAAAAACGTCTGATTTCATTATACAGGAGAACCGACACGTTTGTCAATAAATTAACAATAAACCTCACAAAATGCCAAAAAAACACTTTGGCTTTTCGGGCTTTTTGTGCTACAATGGGATATAAAACAGGAAGGAGCGACGCCACATGAAGCTGATTATTAACGGAGACGATTTCGGATACAGCGAAAGCTGCTCAAACGCCATTGCGGAAGCGCTGCGCAAGCATCTGATAACGCATACGACCATGATGGCAAACGGAGAGAGCTTTGAAACGGCGGTCGCGCTGGCAAAGCAATTTCACCTTGAAAGCAAGGTTGGTATTCACTTTAATCTGACCGAAGGCAAGCCGCTGACCGCAGCCATCACCGCCTGCGCGGCGTTTACGGCGAACGGCAGATTTCATAAACAATACCTGCGCTGTCCGCGTCAGCTGAAAAAAGCGGAACAGGAGGCGGTTTTCGAGGAGCTTTCCGCTCAGGCGGAACGAATGCTGGCAGCAGGCTTTGCCGTTGCACACGCCGACTCCCATCACTATATCCACAGCTTTCTGTTTCTCGCGCCGATTGCGGCACAGGTATGCCGCGCATACGGCATCCGCCGCGTCCGGCTCAACCGCACCTTTGACACAGCGAAGCATCCGCGCGTGACCGAAGGCAGAATGGACAACGCGTGGTGGCGGGAGCAGGGCTTTGTCACTACCGCGCATTTCGGCAGGCTTGCCGATATGGCACAGCCGCTGCTCGAAAACACCGAAATCATGGTGCATCCCGACTTCGACAAAAACGGCGTGCTCATTGACCGTGAAGGCTACGCCGACAGTTTTCCGGAAGGAACGCCGCTGGCGGTCATAAAAAAATACCTCTCACAAGCGTGAGAGGCAGGATGGGTTTGAATTAATCCATCTGAATGAATTTTTTGATGGCCTTGATGGATCTGTCGGCAGCCAGCTCTTTGAACTCCTCGTAGTTCTCGCCCTTGTTGAACTTGAGGTCGTCGCTGATGGAACGCAGAATCGCGAACGGCACCTTGTTCATATAGCAGACATGACCGACCGCGCCGCCTTCCATTTCGCAGCACAGCGCGTCAAACTCATAAGCGATAAACTCGCGCTTCGCGCGATAGCTGACAAAAATATCGCCGGTGGCAATTCTGCCGATGAGGACGTGTACGCCGAGGTTCTGGCAGCATTCCGCCAATTTCTCGCAGATGCCCGCGTCAGCCGGAATCGCGATGCGCTTTTCGTTGGGGAACCACAGCTGACCGCGCGGTTCGCCAAGCTCCATGCAGTTGAAATCGTGCTCCACACAATCGTTAGAGATAACAATATCACCGACTGTCAGATTCTTTGTCAGGCTGCCGGCGATGCCGGAATTGATAATCAGGTCGGGCTGATAAAGGTCAATCATTGCCTGTGTGCCGGCGGCGGCATTGACCTTGCCGACGCCGCATTCGAGCAGCACCACGTCTTTGTCGTAAATTTTGCCGCTGAAAAACGTCAGACCGGCTTTTTCTTTGATTTCGGGATTTTGCATCAACGCCTTGAGTCCGTCCACTTCAATTTGTAACGCGCAAATAACACCAAACAATGGAAAGCTCAT
>JAFUUV010000052.1 GCA_017471345.1 Ruminococcus sp. | reverse complement strand
GACAATTTCGAGCAGATAAATCTCAAACTGCATGGCGGAAAAGAGCGGACCGTCAACCACGATTTGCAAGCCGCCGTTTTCCTCCTGCGTGACGGTGACATAATCGCGGATCGGATGCCACAGACGCAGGAATTCCACATAGTCGTTCTTGATGAAGCGAATGGAGCGCAGGTAATCAAGCTCCTCGTCCGTGAAGCGAAGGGTGCAGAGATGGTCAATCTGGGCGTTGATTTCGGCGACCATTTCGTCGGTAAAGACAACGCCCTGATTGCGGCACTTGAAGAAGTACTGACCGCAGAGGTCGGTATGCTTATGGAAAATGACCTGATCCATATTGAATTTATAGAGGTCGGTGTCAAGTAGAGAGATGACGATGGGTTGTAATTTCATAATAATCTCCTTGCTAAATACTGGCGGTTTCCAGATTATCCTTAGCGGCAAGAACGGCTGCTCGGAGCGTTTCGTAATCCTTCCACAAGGCAGGATTTGTGTAGCGCCGCCACGCTTCACTGTCATCCTCAATCATATAGTCGCGCATACGGGAGGCGGAAATGTCGATGATTTTGGGCACGTACAGCTCCGCGACAGACACTCCCGCCACGCTGTCGAACCAATCGACACGGCGCGATTCCTTGCCGGATACCAACAAATCAGGCGATTTGCCATACTGTCGGTTGACGTTTTGAAGGACGTAATCTCCCCATTTGGACGTATTGCCGACGCCGATATCGGGCAGCGGAAAGATGTCGATGCTGTCGCCGAACACCGTGCGCAGAATGCCGCGGCGGATTTCATAGGTATATGGGTTTTTAGCGGTGCCGCTTTCCTGTGAGGAGCCGATGAATATGCCGACACGCTCGCAGACGGCGATTGCCTTTTGAATCATATATTCATGACCGGCATGAAAGGTCTGGAAACGACCGACCATAATGCCGAGGTCAAAGGGCTTGGGCGTCATAGAACTACCTCTCTTACAGCTCCGGCTTAAAGGCAGGCATGAGCTGTAATTTAAACAGATTGACAGCGTGCTTGCGGTCAATCAGCGCTTTGTGCTCCTGATTGTCAATCACGCCCTCGCGGATGTAGCGGTCAAGCTCGGCATAGGTGAAGCCGAGATTATCCTCGTCGGTTTTGCCGCAGAGACCGTCGGTGGGTACCTTGTCCACCAGCACGTCGGGCAGTCCGCAAAGTCTGCCGATTGCCTTCATTTCCTGCACAGTCAAGAAGGAGCACGGGCTGAAATCGCCGACAGAATCGCCGTAGCGTGTGGAATAGCCTACCCAGTCCTCGGAGAGATTGCAGGTGTTGGCGACACGGCCGTTATGGGACTGCGATACCGCGTAGAGGGTTGCCATGCGGATACGCGGCGGCAGATTGGTAATACTCTGCTCCGAAAGCGCGAAGGGCACGCTGTTTTTGACGCCCTCGACCGCGTCGTGGATGTTGACAATGTAATGACGGATGCCGAGGGACTCCACCAACAGCTTCGCCATATCAATGTCCGCCTGCTCTCCGTTGGGCATCAGGACGCCGATGACCCTGTCCTTGCCGAGCGCTTCCACACAAAGCGCCGCGACGATGGAGCTGTCCTTGCCGCCGGAGATTCCAACGACGGCGTTGCAGCCCTTTCCGTTTTCCTCAAAAAAATCACGTATCCACTGCACGCAATCCTGTTTTACCTTTTCCGCATTGAACTGATACATTCTTCTACCTCCTCAGTGAATATCAATCTGACAGCTTTTCATGGTCGCAAGCGCCGCTTCGTGCGCCTGCGGTGTCACGCCGGCACAGCACGCGGCGTCTACAGCGATGGGCATTTCCGGAAAATGCGCCTTAATCAACAACGCGTTGCTGACAACACAGATGTCGGTGCACAAGCCGACAAGCTCCGTATCAAAGTGCTCGCCCTGCGCGGCGTCCGCCATCAGGCGCGGTAAATCAACGGAGCCGAAGGTGCCCTTTTCCACCGCGGTATAGGCTTTGTCCGCGAGAGCCGCCGCGACTGCTCCGTCAAGCTGCCAACCGGCAGTAGGCTTGATACAGTGCGGCACCGGCAGCTTCGCGCCCTCGGCGGTCTGCATATAGGCTTCGGTGTGAGTATCAAAGGTAACGAAGATGTCGCCGTTGAAGCCCTTGATTTTTTCAACAACCCTTGGGACGATGGCAACCGCTTCCGGCGTGCCGAGCGCGCCGTCCACAAAGTCCTTTTGCATATCAACAACAACCAAAAAATGCTTCATACTTTTCTCCTTTCCAATTCAGCGGCGCCTTGCGTGTATTCATCGGTTTTCTCGACCGGACCGGCTTGACGGCGGCGATATCCGCTGTCACCGAAGGACAGGGATAGTCCGACTGCCGGTACCGCGCTAAATACTCTTTTTCATCGTGCACTGCCGCGTTATCTCCTGTTTATTTTAATATGATAATATCATATTTGAATTATCATGTCAATAGGTTTTCAAAAAATTCATAAAAAATTCAGCTGCCGCGTTTTTTACGGCAGCCGAAGCTTATAAATCGGCAAGCTGACGGTGCAGCGCCGCGATACGATGCAGATAAGGGGTGTAATCCGTTTGTGTGTTCGCGCGGAGCAGCTCGGTGATTTCGCAAACCGCCTCGTACAGCGGCGTCAGCGAAAGGTTGCCTAAAACGCCCTTGAGTCCGTGGGCAATCTCAAAGCCCTGCGCGAAGTCGCCTTGCTCAACCGCCGCTTGCAGCCGTGTGTAGCCGTCGTCCGCGATTGCCTTCTTCACCAGCATCAGGTAAAACTGCTCGTTGTTCAGACAGCGTGCCAAGCCCTCGTCCGTCCGTGCGCCGAAGCGCTGTAAATCCTCGATTGTCATAGCGTTTCTCCTCCCTTAGTAAGCGCTTTTTTGTTATCGTACATCGCCTTGTCCGCGCGATGGAGCACAATGGAAACGGCGGAATCCTCTTCGGGGTCAAAATCCGCCATGCCGCAGGCAATGGCGGCGTCCTCCTTGCCGGCGCTTTGGTTGTAGCGCTGCATCCGCTCCAGCAACTGCGCGCGGTTTGTATAATCCGCGTCGGTAATCAAAACGGCAAACTCGTCGCCGCCGATGCGGAACACCTCGCTGTGACGGAACACCTCGCAAATGACAAAGCAGGCGCGCTTGATGAAGGCGTCGCCGACCTGATGGCCGTAGGTGTCGTTGATGTGCTTGAGACCGTTGACATCGCAGACCGCCAGCGCAAAGGGAAGCGCGACGCCGGCGGCAATATCGCGGTCAAGCTTGTGCTCGGCTTCGGCAAAGGCGTGCTTACTTTTGACGCCGGTGAGGGCGTCCTGGTTCGCCATCTGAAGGATACGCGCGTATTCCTGCTCACGGCGCATTTGCTCATCGATATTGCTGATACCGATGACAAAATGGTCAAAGGTCTTGCTTTCCATCCGTGTCGCCTTGAGATGCACGTAAGTGGGCTTTTGGTTGAGCATCAGACGGTAGGTCAGCGTGAAGGTGCGCGAATGCTCCAGCTCCTCCATCACCTTATCCCTGGTGAAGGCGGACAGGAACATATCCAAGTCGTCCGGATGAATCACACGCGGCGCGTTCTTGCGGCTGACAGCAAAGAAATCCACGCCGTTTTTCTCGATTGCCAGATTGATATAATCCTCGTGCGCGCTGTACTCAATAAAGCTGTCATCCTGTGTGTCGATATAATAAATACAAAAATAGTCCTGAGAAAGCGCCTGCGCGATACTGGCGAAGGTGATGCGGTGGCGGCGCTCCTCCTCTACCTGCTTTTTGCGCTCGACAACAAACGCTTCGAACGCGTCGGCAGGAACCGGCTTGGAGAAATAGTAGCCCTGCACAATATCGCAGCCCATCGCCTTGAGTGCTAACAGCTGCTCCTCGGTTTCGACGCCCTCGGCGATGACCGGTACGCCGAGATAGTCGGCAATCTCGATGATGACCTCAAGCAGGCGCGTATCGCGGCGCTTGCTGAACGCCTGGCGGATGAAGTGCATATCCAGCTTGAGCGCGTCAATCGGCAGGGACGAAATCATATTCAGCGAGGAATAGCCGGTACCGAAATCGTCCATTTCAATGCGGAAGCCGAGACGGCGCAGCTCCTGCACCATGTCAATCATCTGCGCGGAGTCCTCAGTATAGGCGGACTCGGTGATTTCCAGCAACAAATCGGCGGAGCTGATGCCGTTATCACGCAAAATCCGGCTGAATTCCTCAGCCAACCGCTGGTCGTACATATCCACACGCGACACATTGACCGAGACGGGCACGGAAAAACCAAGCCGTTTTTCCCAGTCGGCGATTTGAGAGGCAGCCTTGTGCCAGACATAGCGGTCAAGCGGCTGAATCAGACCGTTGTCCTCAAACAGCGGAATAAACTCCGCGGGCGAAATCATTCCCAGCTTGGGGTGCAGCCAGCGCACCAACGCCTCGGCGCTGGTGAGAACCGGCGTTTTGGCGCGTACATCATATTTCGGCTGATAGTAGACCAAAAACTGTTCCTCGGCAATGGCGGTGTGGAAATCCTCCATCAGCTGCTCGGCATACAGCTCCTTTTCGTACATGGAGCTGTCGTAGATGCCGATATTGCCGGAAAAGCTGTTTTTGATTTTTTCCGCGGCGATATTGGCGCGGTCAAACCGGCGCTCGACAGGAAGCTCCTTATTGACCTTCTCATAGACGCCCATGCGCAGGCGGATGCGGCTGTTGACGGCGAATTCGCCAAAGCCCTCTGCCGCGGTCGTCAGCAGCGCCGCGTAATCGCAGCCATGCGGCAGATACGCTAAAAAGGTGTCTGCTTCGCGGCGGCAGACAATACCGCCCAGCTCGTTCACCGCTGTGCGCAGCCGCGCGGCAATCACGCGCAGAACCTTGTCACCGTAGGCGGTGCCGAAGCGCTCGTTGATGGTGTGGAAATGATAGATATCAATGACAATCGCGTCCATCGGCATATCGCGATGATGCTGGTCAAAGCGCTCGGCGTATTGATAGAAGTACTCGCGGTTGTACAGCTCGGTAAGCGGATCGCGCTCGGTGGAGCTGATAATCATGCGGTCCTCGGAAAGCTCGATGGTACGGCGCACACGCGCGAGCACAACGCCGGGGTCGGGAAACGGCTTCGGAATAAAGTCAATGGCGCCGAGGGTGAGGCTTTCCACCTCAGACTTCTGGTCGGAGGTAATGACAATAATCGGAATATGCCGCAAATCCGGATGCTCGCGCACCTGACGCAGCACCTCGAAGCCGTTGACACGCGGCATCAGCAAATCGAGCAGCACCAGCGACAGCAGCTCGCTGTTTTCGCGGATTCTCTCCAGCGCTCCGCCACCGTCGGCGGCATAGATAACCTCGTAATCATTGGCAAGCAACGCGCCCATGATTTCGCGGTTTATCATCTCGTCGTCCGCCACCAGCACTAAACGCTTGCCGTTGGCGGAATAAAATTTTTCATGGCTTTTCAGCATGGGAATCTACCTTTCATCTGTGCTTTCCGCGTTGCGCAGCACCTCGGAAATCGTTCGCAGCATTTTATCAACATCGAGCGGTTTGGCGATATGCGCCTGCATTCCGGCTTCCTTGGCGGCAAGCTCGTCCTCGCGGAAGGCGTTGGCGGTAATGGCAATGATGGGTATCCGGCTGAGACGCTCGTCGCTGAGCGAACGGATGGCGCGTGTGGCGGCAAAGCCGTCCATAACGGGCATTTGGATATCCATCAGCACCACGTCGTAGTAACCCGGCGCGGAGCGGCTGACCATCTCTACCGCCTGTTGCCCGTCGGCGGCGGCTTCGACCTGACATCCCGTCTGCGATAGAATCATCGTCACGATATCGCGGTTGATTTCGTTATCCTCCGCCAACAGCAGCCGAACCGTGCTGAAATCGACCGGCGCCGCCTCGTCCTCGGTATCCTCCTGCGGTGGCTCGGCAACGGCAAGGGGCAGATGCGCCGTAAAAGCGGTTCCCTCTCCGGGGGCGGTAACGACAGTGACGCTGCCGCCCATCAGCTCGACAATATTTTTGGTGATTGCCATACCAAGACCGGTGCCCTGTGTGTGGCTGACCGTGGAGGTGCGCTCACGCGCGAACGCCTCAAAGACATTTTCGGCAAACTCCTTGGACATACCGATGCCGGTGTCGGCGACCGTCAGCTCATACGCGGCGGTTTCGTCATTTTCGGAAATCTGGCACAGCGTCATTGTGACACTGCCGCCCTCGGGTGTAAATTTATAAGCATTACTCAGCAGGTTGAGAATCACACGGAGAAAACGGTTGCGGTCAAACATCACCCACTCACGCCGCACCCGAGACGTGTCGAGTGTAAAGGTAATGTGCTTGTTCTCCATTTGAATCCGGAACATTTCATACGCCGTCCGCACGGTTTCGAGCAGGTTGTTCGGCTCCGCCTGCAGCTCTAACTTGCCGTTTTCGATTTGTCCCATTTCGAGAATATCGTTAATCAGCGTGAGCAGATGCTTGCCGGAGGTGTCGATTTTTTCGATATAATCGCGGATTTTCGGCGGCACATCCTCTTCCTGCGAGGCAAGGTGCGCGTAGCCGATAATCGCGTTCATCGGCGTGCGGATATCGTGCGACATATTAAATAAAAACTGTGTTTTCGCCTTGCCGCTTTCCTCGGCGTGGATGACCTCGCGCTCTAAGCGTTCATGCCGCTTGCGCAGCATATTCTGCACATAGAGCATCATGCACAGACCCGCGCCGGCTACCAGAAAGAGAATCACGCTGTCGCGGATGACAACGGCGGTAAAGTCAGCCGCGGACGAGTCGGCAATCAGGCTCTTGACGTACCACATCATCGCCGCGTAAAACAGCAGACAGAACAGCACGATGCTTGAATTGGAAACGCCGTGATAATCGGAAAGATTGCTCTGACGCATGGTACGCCAGTAAAAAAAGAAGCCGGCAAGGCACCACAGCGCCAGCAACAGGAAGGACGGCGCGCTCATGGTTTCTACCGTAGCGATTTTGGACGCCAGCAGCACCATGCCGAAGATAACGGAAACCGCAAGACCGATGAAGCCGGTGATTTGCACGCGGCGGTTTTTTTCGTCACGCGCGATTTTCAGCGCGGAAATGGAGGCGTAGCCAAAGCCCACCACCGCGCAAAAGGAGGTCAGCTCAACAAACCAGTCCATGGCGTTTCTGCCAAGACCGGAAATCAAAATCGAAATCACCATGATAAACAGGATGCAGAAGGAGGTG
>JAFUUV010000051.1 GCA_017471345.1 Ruminococcus sp. | reverse complement strand
CGTGCGAATCCGTTTTCATCAATGCTCATATCCAGCTTTGCACCGAATTCTACCGGAGCTTTTGCTTTGTAAAAATTGTAGGTATAGCAGATATCGTCTATGATGGATTCAAGATTTTCTCTTGCCTCGTTCAGCAGATTGCCGGCATACCGGTCTCGCTCGAAAACAGCGCGGCATATTTTATCTCGATGTCGTACCATGGTACACTTGTTGCTTTTTTCCATCTGTTTCGGGATCCATCTGCATCCCTGCGGGCTGATTGAAATCTGTAAAACTCATTTGTTGATTTCTATGGAACTTATACATACTGTCCTCTAACTTAAGTGCAAGCTTTTTTATTGCTCTTGATTATTTTCTTGCACTTATTATAGCACATTTCGATGAAAAATGCACTGTTTATCGAGATTTTTACTGATTGCTTGTTTTGAAGGCAGGGACTAATTAAACAAACAGCCGCCAAGCGGAATAATTTTCTGCTTGACGGCGATTTCTTTTATTGATTACTATTTTACTTTGCCAAATTATTCTGAAGATTTTGAAGCTGTTCGGTGAGCTTTTTGGATTGCTGAACCTTTTGCAGCCACATCATAACCATCGTCAAAATATATATGACTGCGATTACTGCGCCGAGAACAAGATAAAACAACAGTTTTTCTATTTCCTCAGGCGGCGTGATAAGGAACATTACCGCTAACTCAATCAGAATGAGCTCTATGATTTGTCTGATGATATACTGCCTGACCGTCGGCTCCTTTTTATAGTATGTTACACAGGTCGGCAGAACACAGCAAGCGGCGATCAAAATGGGGCTGAAAAAATGGTAATAGCGCAGTTCCATATCAGGCTGATAGACTAATCCCATCACAGCGCTGGCGGTCAGTATCAGCGTTACCAAAAAGAAAAATATCTGAACACGCGATATGATAAATTCCTTTACTGTCATTTAGCTATCTCCTTTCAGAGCTTTTTTCAGCTCGGGCACATATTTTCGTGTAATCACGATCTGCTCGCCTGAAAACAGAACCGCAGTAAAGCGGCTGTTGAGGGCGGGCTTTATCGCACTGACTTTCATCAGATTAAGCAGGGTTGACTTTGACACGCGGAGGAAATGCTTCTCTTTGAGCATTTCCTCCAGCTCATAGAGTTTTTGCCGCGTTTCGTACACCTTGCTTTTGGTGTAAATAAAAGCTTTATTGTCCACCGATTCGATATAAAAAATGTCCGATATGGATATCTCATATTGTCTTTCGTCGGCGGTACCCGTAAGCTGACCCTGACGGGACTTGACAAAGGCGATGATTTCACGCACCTCGTCGCTTATACTATGGCATCGTATTTCAAGCATTTCGGGCTTATCACGGTCGATTTTTGTGATTCTTGTTTGCATTATTAGTACTGAGCTTTTATATTAAGCGTTCCCTCGTTCTTTAAGTAATAGTCGAACCAGTTAAGAACGATGCTGTTTATCGTGCCAAGCGTTTCTTCGTGATCCACATCTCCGCTGCCGAGCATCGACGCAAGGAACGGGGAAATCAGAGGAAGGTCGGTAAAATCCATATGCTCAACTTCTTTGAATACGACGGTTTTGCTGACCTTTGCGTTATCGGTAACATACTCATTAACGTAAGAATAACCCTTTTCGCTCTTATACTGTTCTCTATCATTATAATCCGTTTCCTTTATGAAATCAAGAACAGGAATCGGGTACGGCTCGCTGTAATATACATTTTTGCCGTTTTCAACGCCCTTTATCTCGCCGAGCATAGTGCCGTCGAGGTCGATGACCGCATCAATATCACTGCGCTCTCTGCCTAAGGAAACCGCTGTCGCGCCACCCAAAGAATGACCCATCAAGCCGGTCTTATCGGTAGCGGTGTGACCGAGAACATTGAGAATGACGGTCTGATCGTCAGTATGCCAAGTTTCGTCAAGCGACTTGTTTTCTTTTGCAGCTTTAATGGTATCAAGTACAAAATTCTCATCGTCTATCCTGAGCTTTAGCCAGCTTTGCGAGATGGTATATACCTCCTCGTCGCTTGTATTCTCATTGATTTTGATAACGTCCTCGATGAAATCCGTGTCAACCGTTACGGTCTTTCCGTCGGTATCAGTAGTAAAGAATGAGTGGTGCGGATGGTCGAGGGCTACTACGATATATCCGTTGCTTGCGAGTTCGGCGTAGGTTGAAAAGTTGCTCTGGTAGTAGCCAAACGCGCCGTGAGAAAAGATAACAAGCGGATATTCACCCGCGGCGTTTTCGGGATAATAGAAATGCGCGGGTACCTCTCTGTATGAGCCGTCGCTTTCAAACTCGTCAACTCTGTTATTATCTACGAGAATAGCGCTCGCTTCTTTTACCTTGTACTCACCCGTTGTCGGCAGTCCGTTGTAGTTGGTAAAGATAAACGCGGGAACAAGCGAGAAGGCAATCAGAACCACGGATAGCACGCAGCTGATGACCGTTACCGGCTTTTTTCTCAGCCCGTTGGATTTTTTTCGCATGACAAGCCAGACGATACCCGCAATTAACAGGCGAACAGCCAAAACGATCAGCGTTCCGAAAAAGCGCCACTTCATATTGACCGTCGGAATGAGAATCATACCAAGCAGCAAAACCACCTCGGCGGCTCTGATGATCGCACGGTTTCTCCGCCATGCGGCTTTCTCACGGAATTTGGTGAATGTCAAAACCACCAGTGCAATTTCCGCCAACGTAAATAAGATAAAAAAAATAATGCCCATAATCACTCTTCCTTTCGGTTTGTTATGGACATAGTATAACTTGATATTTTATTTTTGAAAAGAGACTTTGCGGTAAGTTGCAAAAATCGAGGGTAAGATGCAGAACGGTATGATTATTTAAAGGTCAATTCCTTTAACTGCTATTCCGGTTTTTCTTTATTTCCTTTTTTATCGCCGCTTTGAACTACCTCCCCGGTTGCAGTATCGACCCAGGAAAGCCCTGTCCATACCCATGGAGCATTGTGAGCACCATGCTGATTTTGACGCAGGAGTAGGTTTTTCCTTCAATTTATATACAGATGAAAAAAGACAGATATCTCTTTAATGAGCAGGGACTAATTATAAATTATCTGTGTAAATTCTACAATAAGCGCAATGTAAAATCTATGTAAAACCTTTATACGACAGCAACGCAAAGCGGAAAGGGTATTGATTCTGACCTTAACGGCTTTGCGGTCTGTTTTTCGCAATACTTCGCTGTCGCGCGCGCCAAAAACACTGCACCCGGCAGAATCGTCGGGTGCAGCATTTTTGTTTTTCTCTGTGTAGTTGTATAATACTAAGTACCATCAAAGCCCTTAAACATCTATTGCGTAGGATTACGCATCCTGCTTTCGGTTTGCCGGCTTGGCATTTGTTAAACTTTTGGAAAAATGATTGTCATGTGCAAAGCCGCGCAGTTTTCTGTCAGAAGCAGGCTGCAACGCCGGAGGAAGCATTGCTTTCAAATTTGCTGAGTCCGTCGCCCTTCCAAAGATTGAAGCCTTCGTTCCACAGCCTGACGGTTTCTTCCTTGGGGTTTTTAGCGTCGATATTGATTCCCTTGTATTCCGTGTGGAGATACAAAGAGCCGGTTGCCGCTTTTATCGCGTTTCCAAAGGTTACTTCCTCATCTGCCGAAGCGCCGCCGGTAACCAGCTTGGCGTTTGCCGGAATATTTTTCAGGTCAAAGCCGTTTTCCGTCAGGAATTCGCGGATGGTTTTTCCCTTTGCGCCGGCATATTCGGCAAGGTGCATGGCGGTTTCATGGCTCAGATTGTTTCCGTCTTTCAGCCATTTGTTAAATTGATTCGCCGCATTTTTATAACCGCTTGCGTTCAGGGTGTTGTGATTCATAAACAGCGCCTTTGCAAGCTTGTGATTGTCTTTTCCTTTATCAACCAGCACCATTCTGTCAAAGACTTTTTTGCTGAAAACATCCTCATACTTTTTGACTACGGTGTTGCTGTTATCCAGCACTTGCTTTCCGTCGACGGTCTTTACCGTGCCGAACACCTGCTTGTTAAGGTAGTTGATTCGGGTGATGATGGTTGCCTTATCAAGGCAAATGTTGCGAAGATCCGCTTCGTCAATACCGCTTCTGTCCTTCATTTCGGCAACCTTCAGCTGTGCGGTCAGGCTCTGCATCAGCACTGTGTACGCCGCTATATAGTTTTTCATCAGATTATCGGCTACGGGCTTTGCGAGATCGTATGCCTCGCCGCTGAGCATCACTCTGCTCTTAAAATAATTGTAGATGGTTTGGAACATATCGTTTTTGCCGAGGAAGCTCGCGTTATTCAGCTCGTTGGTAATGGTAGTGAACTTGACGAACGCGTGGTTGTCTTTGTTCCAGTCGCTGTTGCTGCCAATCAAAGCCGCAATCTTGCCGAGCTTTTGACGGTCGGTGTATTTACCTGTTTTATAGCTGTTCATGTCGTTATTGATTCCGGCAATAACGGAATTGAGCGGCTGAAAGGATGTGTAGTCAAACAGCTTGGCATCAAGCACGTTGTTCAATTCCTTTTTCATGTTCGCTTCAAAGGACTTGATTTGTTCAAACAGCTTGTTGACGTCTGCGCTGATGCTCTCCATGCTCGCGGCGTCGCCGTTCTTCTCATACAAATCGCTTAGAAGCGTTTTAAGCACCGGCGTAAGCAGGAAACCGCCGGGAACCTTTTGATCGACCATTTCAATTAATTTATTGAGTCCGTAGTCCTTGTATTCCTTGAGCTCCTTTTCAAGCTGCGCCGTAGAGACCTTCGGCGTTTCGGCTGCCGAAACGGATGTGACTGCCGCGGCAGAGGCTGTTGAAATCACTGTAATAGTTCCGAGAATTGCCGCAATGATTCTTGTTTTGATGGTGCTTGTCTTTTTCATGTTAATAACTCCCTTACTGTTAACTTTTCAGAAGCGCGGGTTTTCTTTTCCGTTGTTTCTGTACACAGTATAACAGAGGCAGTATGACAACATCATGACAAAAATAAGAAAAAATTGAGCAAATATAAAATTTTTTCGGCGCATTTGCCGTTCGCAAGCTTATCTGTGTTTCTGACAAATCTCGGCTGCCCCCACGTTTTCGTTAGATCTTCGTTGTTTCCAAGCCTTCCGAATAAAAAAACACACGACAAAAAAACACTGATGAGCGCGTTTTCGGGCTGTACAAACAATCAAAATGGTAAAACTGCAAATGACACGATAACATCAAATCTGTATTTTACAGACCAGAAGCTTCGCAAGTCTCCCGAATGGGTGACAAAGCTGGACTCCGAGTGCGAGGTGGAGAAGGGCTTTGCTTTCTTTTTGCACTGTTTCCGTGTCAACCGTACCTATACAGGCGGCTGCGTCGGCGTACCGGAGAATATCATGAAATTTATCATGCAGCATATCAAGCCCGGCTGCAGGATTACCATAGATTCACTGAAAAACATGGGCGGCGAGCTTGACGATTAGTACGCCGGCTATATAAGGTTTAAACAATCAAACTTTCAAGCGTATCGAACAGAACCTCGGGCTGCACCGGCTTTGACAGATGAGCGTTCAGCCCCGCCTGCATACTGCGCTGCACATCCTCATCAAAGGCATTCGCTGTCAAGGCAATAATCGGAACAGTCTTTGCGTCTGCACGTTCCATGGCGCGGATTGTGCGGGAAGCCTCCAAACCGTCCATCTCGGGCATACGCATATCCATCAGAATCGCATCGTAATAGCCCTCGGGATGTGACGCGAACAGCTCCGTTGCGATTCTGCCGTTTTCGGCGTGATCTGCCTTTATCTCGCGCATATTGAGCACCATCATCATTATCTCTGCGTTGATTGCCATATCCTCCGCAAGTAAAACGCGCTTTCCTCTGAGATCTGTCTTGGCTTGACTGTCCTGATTCGAAAGGTTCTTTTTCTTCACGGCAGATTTGAATTCATCCATGATTGCTGCGGCAAAGAGCGGCTTTGGCAGGAAGCTGTCTACACCCGCCTGTATCGCCTCGTCCTGAATGTCATCCCAGCGGTAGGCAGTAAGAATGATGATGGCGGACTCACGGCCTACGGCTTCACGAATCATACGGGTAGTCTCTAAACCGTCAAGCTCCGGCATTTTCCAGTCCACAAGTATCAGCTTATACGGCTCCCTGCGGGCATGGCGCAGCTTGACCATCTCCACCGCCCGCTTACCGTTGTCTGCTGTTTCGGAGGTAATACCCACCTTCTCCAATATCAGCTGAGCGTGTTTAAGGGCAACCGGATCGTCGTCTATAATCAGCACGGTCATGTTCTCGGGATGTATATCGTCATACTGCTCCCCGTTGTCCGCCCTGTCCGAGTCGGAAAGAGTCACCGAAACAATAAAGGTTGTACCAATGCCTTTTTGGCTTTCTACACGGATATTGCCGTTCATCATCTCTACAATGCGCTTGGTGATTGCCATTCCGAGACCCGAACTGCCGTACTTGTTCGTGGATGAAGAGTCCTCCTGTGAGAAGGGGTCAAAAATATGAGGGAGATACTCCTCGCTGATGCCTATGCCGGTATCGGAGATTATGAAGCATATGGTGGATTTCCCTTCAAATTTTGCCTTGCGTTCGATTTGAAGCTGCACCGTTCCCCCTTCGTCTGTGAACTTTACCGCGTTGCCGAGAATATTGATAAGCACCTGCCGGAGCTTCATATTATCTCCGATATAGTACTCGTCTATGTCCGAATTAATACTGCATTTATATGACAGCCCTTTATCCTGGCACTGACTGCTGAACATGGTGTTGACAGCCTCCAGCAGCTTTCTGAAAGAGAATTCTTCATTTTTCAGTGTAAGCCTGCCGGACTCGATACGGGACATATCCAGTATATCATTAATCAGACCCAGCAAATGCTCGGCGGAAGATCCGATTTTCTCCAAATACTCTCTTGTGCGCTCGGAAATATCCGGGTCGTTCAGCGCAATACTGTCCAAGCCGATTATCGCGTTCATCGGAGTACGAATTTCATGGCTCATATTTGACAAAAACGCGGTTTTTGCTTTGCTGGCTTCCTCTGCGGCGGAAAGCGCGTCGTTGAGCGCCTGCTGCTGCTCCATTGCTCTTCGCGTCTCTGCGTCGGAGTTTACGAAGCAGGCGCCCACGCTGCGGGAGATTTGCCCTTCTTTGTCCGACTTGCTTCGCATGCCCGCGAAGCGCACTGTTTCATAGCTTTCTTTGCCGCGCCGCTTCACCATATAGGTGTAGGAAATGACGTTGTGGTTTTTCAAGCCGTTTATGATAGACTCCGGCTGAATAAAGCGCATGAACTCGTCGAGATACTGTTCCGTTATGTACCGTTTGGCGTAAGCGGTCACAGACGCAAGATACTTAAAGTGCTCTCCTGCCTTAAAGCCGGGCTCGTCCAAACCGGTGTGCGATTGATAACAGATGCCCTCATCCTTGTCCAGCTCCAGATAGTACACGCTCCAGTAATCGGACGCGAGAGCGGCAATCATTTTGCTCTGCTGCTCCTGCCGGCGATCCTTTTCCAACAGCTGCTCCTGCAGCTCCAGCCGCTGTTCAAGCTCCTTTTGTTTTACGCGGCTTTCAGCCTCTGTTGTTTCATGCTGCAGAAGAAGGCGGTTGTTCCGCTTGATTTGGTAAACGATAAAGCCGAACATTGTCAGCATAACGGCAACCGTCAGAACGGATTGCAGCACGCTTCGTCTTACGGTTCCGTCGGAGATGGAGCCGATACGCTCGCTGATGACGCTTTCACGAATCAGATAAGTCAGCTGCCAGTCCGTTCCGTTTACCGGGATATATGTCAGCGTTTCGTGAATGTCATTGTAGGTAAACGAAACAACGCCCTGCTTACCCGACTGAAAGTCCTTTACAAAGGCGTTATATGAATTTGGTTCCTCAAAAGTCGCTTTCCGCATCGCCTCCAGCAGATTGTCTTCCATAGCGAGACCACCGAGAACAGAGTTTGTGAGGGCTGTGCCGTTTACTGTATAGAGGTTGCAAAATGTCGCGTCGCCGGTATTGGTTGTCATCGAAACGCCCGAAAGCATTTCATTCATATTGATTGCCATAAAGCATACGGACAGTCTTTTGCCCCGAAAGCTGATGTTGATCGGCGCGGCGATGATAACGGTCTTTTCCTTACTTTCGGGATTGAGGATAGAGATATCAGGCTCACTGAGCGTTTTATAATCAAAGCCGTAATCAGCGATATTGTTATCGGTTCCCACCGAGGTGTAAATCAGTCCATCGGTATCCACAAACGCAAACTTATCCAGATGGTAAAGCTGCTTCATGCGCGTCTGATAAGCCTCCAGATGCGCTTTGTCGCTGAGATCCTCTTCTGTCATAAGGTCGATAGCGATGCGAATGGTCTGTATTTTATCCTGAAGATTCTTTTCAACAACCTGTTCACGCCGTCCGGCAAGCTCATCCAAATAGAGCAGACTGACCGAGCGAACGGCTTCTTCCGTGTCTTTTTTTGCGTTATAGCCCATCCATACGGTACCCAGCACAAGAATAACCGCAAGTATGATACTGCCGGCCACGGCAATTGTTGCCGTGCGATTACTTTTAACCTGCTTCACCATAGCTTCACACCGATTCCTTCAAACTGATGATGATAATAGTTGATTCTTTCGTTCATATCAATTATACATGATAAACCGCCGGTGTGCAAGTGCGTGCTGCCGGAATTTGCTATTACTCAGATTGAATATTATCGTCAGTTTTCTTCTCGTCATCACGAAACGGTTATGAGGTTATTTTTCGGCTTCAGCAGCATTGAAATTACGCCGTACAGGAATCCCAAAAATCGGCGCAAAGAACCTCTTGCTAATTTTTCGAGGTTCAATACCAGTAGGGAAAGCGCAATGGAACAACGGGTCGTTGTATCGAGCTTCGTTCTGATGAATCCCAAGCCGCAGCATCTCTTTGCAAGGCTGAAGCCTCGCTCGACTTCGATACGATCCGTGTTATCACTGTATGCAGTTTTGCGTTCCTCCGGCGTCGGTTCTTTTTTTGGACGCCCCAAAGCCGGACCGGATATACGGATACCCTTACTCTTG
>JAFUUV010000050.1 GCA_017471345.1 Ruminococcus sp. | reverse complement strand
TTGACAATAAGTACACGTCCTCCAAGCTGATGGGAGAGCGGAAGGTACTGGA
Organism: Ruminococcus sp.; assembly: GCA_017471345.1. Classification (GTDB taxonomy): domain Bacteria; phylum Bacillota; class Clostridia; order Oscillospirales; family Acutalibacteraceae; genus Ruminococcoides. The sequence continues at coordinate 3,868 of JAFUUV010000050.1, read as the reverse complement.
GGCGGCGGCGGAAGGACTGGATGCCAAGGTGATTCGCGTAGGTACACTTGCCGCACGCGAATCGGACGGTGAATTCCAGATTAATTTCCTCACCAACAACTTTATGGGCAGACTGCGCAGCTACAGCTTGCTCGGCTGCTTCCCGTATGCGATGATGGAAAACCAGGTGTGCATGGGACCGATTGACCGTTCCTGCGAAGCTTTTCTGAAGCTTGCCAAGACGCCTCAGGCGTGCTGTGTATTCAACGCGGTAAACAACCACACGCTGCCGCTTGGTGACATCATTCGTCAGATGAATCAAAACGGCAGCCGCATCGAGTTTGTGGAATACGATGTGTTTGCGCAAGCTCTTCACGACGCGCAGAAGGATCCTGACAAGGCGGCAATACTCTCCAGCATGACTGCGTACATGAACACTGCCCACGGCAAAAAGATTGTCGCGCTTCCTTGCAGCTCACACTTTACCACGCAAATTCTTGCGCGTATGGGATTTTTCTGGAACGCGAGCAACGAGAAATATGTCAATGACTTTATCAATGTTCTGCGCGGCTTTTTGTTCTTCCGCAAGGATAACCTCAAACGATAAAAGGATTACGACAATGAAACGAAACGGTATATTATTAAACAAAAAATACCGCAGTCTGCTGGTCGCGACGCTTGCGATGACTGCCTCCACGTATCTTTCGAGCATTCTGGACGGTATTATGGTTGGTCAGATTCTCGGAACAGTGTCGCTGTACGCGATTAATCTGACCACCTCCATTGTATTTTTGCGCAGTATTCCGATTGCCATGTTTACCTTTGGCGGCAACACCCTTTCGGTGATTCACAAAAGCAAGCGTGACCGGAAGTCTGCCGATAACGTATTTACACTGTCGTTCTGGGCAGGCGTACTCTCGACGCTTCTGATCTCTGTTATCGGCATCGCTACCGTGGTGCCGACCGCTCAGCTGTTGGCGCAGGGAAAAGACGAGTTGGTCGGACTGGTCATAGACTATCTCCTGCCGCTGTGGGTATTGACGCCGCTGGTGGCAATTGTCAATCAAACTGCGGCGTATGCCAGAACCGACGGACTGCGCAAGCTTGCTACTGCTTTGCCGATTGTCGCGAATGTCATCAACTTAATCTGCGATTATATCTATATGGCAATTTTTGGCTGGGGCGTTGCCGGTGCCGGTTGGGCGACGGTTACAGGCTATGTGGTAGGCGCTGTTTTAACGTTGGTTTACTTCCGGTCAAAAAAACGCACGGTGCATTTTACAAGAGCAGCCCTCCGACAGCTGAAAGCGCTTGGTAAAATTTTCAGCGTAGGACTGCCTTCCGCGTTGATTTATGTATGTAACTTCCTGCGTCTCTATTTTACCAACGCGATTATACTCTCTTTTACCGGTATGACCGGCGGAAAAATCGCGTCGGTTTCTTTCCTGCTTAACAGTCTTGCCTTTATTTTGGTAGAGGGCGCTTCCATGACGCTGCTGCCGATTCTCGGAGCACTTTACGGAGAAAAGGACGCGAACGGTCAGCGGTTGACGCTGCGCTACGGCATGATTGTCACCGTTGCGCTATCTGTTCTGGTTCTGATTGTTTCGGAACTGTTTCCGGTGCCGCTTGCGGCTCTTTTCGGACTGAACGATCCGGCAGCTGTCGAAATATTTGCCGTTACGTTCCGGATTTTCTCCATCAATATTCCCATTCTTGCCGTTATTTATGTGATGCGCACATTTTTCCAGGCAACAAAACAGCGTGGCCTCGCTAATCTTTTGGTCATGCTGGACGGTGTACTCACCATCGTTCCGTTTATGTTCTGGTTTGCTCATTATGATATCTACTGGCTGTGGGCGTCCTTTCCGGTTTCCAAGGCAGCGACGGTGATTATCACCTTAATCGCGATGGTAATCAGTAAAAATATCTGTCATAAGAAAAACATCCTCGGCATTGAGGAACAGGATGGCGTGATGTATGATTTTTCTATCAAAAACGAAATTCCAGAGGCGATTCACGCTTCCGAAGAGGCGATGGCGTTTTGTGAAAAGAATCATGTGCCGGAAAACACCGTCAATGCGGTTGGAGTTGCCGTGGAGGAATTGTGCCACAACATCGCAACCTACGCCAATACCGGCGGAAACAACGCGGTGGATGTCTGTGTTCGCGTATTGCCCGACAAGGTGAATGTGCGGTTGCGTGACAATGGTGTGGAATTCGATCCCACAGATTACATCGACAACAGCGGAAAGCGTATCACTGGTTTAGAGCTTGTCAGAATGCTCAGTTCTTCCATCAATTACAACCGCGTACTGGGCTTTAATGTTACCAATGTCGCTATTTCTTATTGACAGGCGGTGAACGGCATTTTGCGTATATTCAAAAAAACAGAAAATTCCAAATTTACAACAGAATTACTGCGCTCCGCCGAGCAGCGTATTAACTTTATTTACTTCCTTTTAATGATTGCCTTTGAAGCGGCCATTATCATTTATATTTTATTGAATGACTGGGATATCACACGGTATTATTTTGGTATCCGTTCAGGAGTTGTGCTGTTGGTTGGGATTGCTCTCAACATATTTACCATGAGAAAAAACTATCCGTGGGTGAAATACGTCAACAACCTTGTCATTATTTATACGATTTTTGTCCTCGGCGCTTTCACGGATTTAATAGCGATGCTGTTTATCATGATTCCTTTTATCAACAGCTTCTATTTCCGACCGCGATTTACCGCGATAACCGGTGTAGTCTGTATCGTGATGATGTATTTCAGCTTCATGATTATCACAGCGACTATTTTTAACGAGAACGGTGATATTGATTATAACTTTTTTTCTATCATCCAAACATCATTTGATTTTTCGAATGAGAATGTTGTGCTCATCATTCAAAACCGCAGCTTTCTTATGATTACGGGGATAGCGTTGGTTGTTGTTTCGGTTTATCTGTCCTTCAGCAGCCGCAAGTTCACTATTCAGCAGGGCGAGCTTCTGCAAAAGAGTCTTTCCACGGAAACAGAGCTGAAGGTAGCGAAGAATATCCAGGAGGGCATTCTGTCGTCTGATTTTCCCGACAACGATTCCTATGCCGTTTGCGCTTCCATGACAACGGCAACGGAGGTCGGCGGTGACTTCTACGATTATTTTTTAACGGATGAAACGCACTTAGCGCTCGTCATCGGCGATGTATCCGGTCACGGTATGGCGGCAGCTATGTTTATGACGCTGTCGAAAACGCTGATTAAGGTTTACGCGCAGGCTCACTATTCCACCGATAAGGTATTTGATTTGACGAATCGCTATTTGCAGCAATCCAATCCGGCTAAATTCTTTGTCACGGGATGGATTGGTATTCTTGATTTGACAACAGGCGTTCTCACCTACACCAATGCCGGTCATAATTTTCCGGTGATACTACGTGACGGGAAAGAGCCTGAATTTCTGCGCTCCAAAACGAATTTTGTTCTTGGCAGACGGCGGCTGATTCGATACAAGGAAAAGCGCATCAAGCTTCATCCCGGCGACAAGCTGGTTCTCTATACCGACGGTGTGACAGACGCGCAGACTCCGGACGGGAGCTTTTTTGGAGACGATAGATTACTTGCGGCTCTCAATGCCGCGAAGGAACAAAATCAGGAGGGGATGCTTTCGGCACTGCGCAGAGAAGTAACGGCGTTTGAGAACGGCAACGAGCACTATGACGACGCTACGGCGTTGGTTCTGTACTATAAGAATTATTATCATACCGAGCCGCCGCTCAGCAAAAGCTTCTTCCTGACAGAAGAGTCTTTTGACGATGTGACAGCCTATATCGCTGATTGCTGTACGGCAGCCGGCTGCGATGAAAATACCGTCGGACAAATCACAATTGCCTCCTCTGA
>JAFUUV010000049.1 GCA_017471345.1 Ruminococcus sp. | reverse complement strand
TAATACCTAATAAAAAGTAGACAATCTTTGCGGTCTATTTTCCGCAATACTGCGTTGTCGTCCTTGCAAGGCGTCTCCGTTGTATGGGTGCGGTGCCCAAAATCAAAGATTTTGACCGCACCTCAAGCCTTGCCGCGTCCTTCGCCTTGTCTTGCGAAAAATATCCTCGCAAAGTATTAGTCTACTTTCTATCAGGAATTAGTATAAGAGGACGCTCTGTTTGCGGCGGCAGGTTTCCTGCCACCGTTTTTGTTAACCGTTTAATTGCATAAAAAATGTCTGAATAATTGGGCAGAATCGCCTAACTTCCATTTTTTACAGAAAATCTATTGACAAATTTCTATGGTAGGGTTACAATAAGTTAAACGATTAACTAAACCGTTAACCAAAAAGAAAGGGGCACTGCAAATGAGAAAGAACATCAAACGCTTCTGCGCTGCGGCGGTCACCACCGCTGTTTTGCTGACGCAGACATTGACAGGAGGCTTGGCAGCCATGGCGGCAGAAAAAAACACCGGCGCGGATTTGCTGCAAAACGGCTTGTCCGAAACCGTTGAGGGCGGTGCGATTCTGCACTGCTGGTGCTGGGACTTCAACACCATCCGCGAAAACATTCCCGAAATCGCCGCGGCAGGCTTTTCCGCCATTCAGACCTCACCGATTTGCGAGGTCAACAACGGCGGCGACGGTTCGCTGACCATCTCCGGCGGCGACAACTGGTGGTGGCATTATCAGCCCACCGATTACAAAATCGGCAACTATCAGTTCGGCACCAAGGACGAATTCAAGGCGATGTGCGACACCGCGCATCAATACGGCGTCAAGGTCATTGTTGACTCCGTCCTCAATCACACCACCGCGTATTACGACAAAATTTCCGATAATATCAAAAATCTTCCCGGCGGCGCGTTCCATCCCATGGGCGACGAGCGCGAGGAAGGTCAGAACTGGTCGGAGGTTGACCGCTACGAGGAAACCCAGTACGACCTCAGCGGACTTTATGAGCTGAACACCCAGAACAAGGCGGTGCAGCAATATATTTTGGATTTTCTCAAGGACTGCGTGGAGAACGGCGCCGACGGCTTCCGTTACGACGCGGCAAAGCTGATTGAGCTGCCCGACGACACCTCTGAAAAGTACGGCAACGACTTTGCAAGCGACTTCTGGCCGACGATTCTTCAAAACGGCTCCTCTTTCCAGTACGGCGAAGTGCTGCAGGAGGGCGGCAGGCATACTTACGCCAACGCCGCGGACGGCTATGATGATGACGACAGCAGCCGCCTGTACGCGTATCACAGCCAGACCTACACCGGCAAGGACGGCGCGGAGCATCACATGAATACCACCAATTCCTACACAGGCTTCCGTGTCCGCGACGCAATCGCCAACAAAAACCTTGACGCGGATTTCATCACCGACGCCCTTCTGCCCGCCGGCGCCAACGCGGAGCAGACCGTCACCTGGGTGGAGTCTCATGACAACTACTGCAACGACGCTTCCTACAAGGAGCTGACCGAAACGCAGCAGGTCATTCAGGCTTGGGCGGCAATCGCGGCACGCAAGGACGGCACACCGCTGTTTTTTGACCGTCCCAACAACAGCACCGCCTCCAGTCCGTGGGGAGATAATAAAATCGGCCCTGCCGGCAGCGATATGTTCAAGGATCCGCAGGTCGTCGCGGTCAACTTCTTCCGCAACGAGATGGGTGATACCGCGCAGACCGCCTGCAACCCTATCGAGGGTAACACGCAGGTTGTCATGATTGAACGCGGCGACAGCAACAAGGGCGTTGTCATCATCAACGCAAGCGACGAGGACGTCTCGCTCTCTGCTTCTACCGGCATGGCGGACGGCGCGTATACCGACCAAGCCTACGGCGGCGCCTTCAGCGTCAGCGACGGCGTGCTCAGCGGCACCGTCAAGGCAGGCAAGGTTGCGGTGGTGTACAATCCTGCCGTTGCGGCGGAGGATAAGGTGGATTTCGCGCCTGCCGTGACGCTCTCCGTCGGTTCGGGTTATTTTCTGACAGACACCCTCAGCGTTGAGGTCACCGTCCGCAGCTGTGACCACGCGTCATATGAGCTGACCACCGGCGGCAACACCATCACCGGCACGGCGGCAACCGGCGATATCATTCTCGTTGACGGCGTCGCCAACAAGGACTCCGCTGTCCTGACGCTCACCGGCTACGACAAGGACAATCAGGTGGTGGCAGCGACGACCAAAACCTATACCAAATGGATTCCGCAGAACAACACAGTTGTCTATATGGAAAAGGAAGCACGGGACGAGTGGAAAAACTGTTATGTGTATATCTGGGGCACCTCCGAAAACGCCAGCTGGCCGGGCGTCAAAGCGGAGCTGACCGCGCAGGGCTTGTACCGCTACATCCTTCCGTATCCATATGAAATGGACGGCAGCCTCGGCAATGTCATCTTCAACAGCGGCAGCGGTCAGCAGTTCGACGCCGGACAAATCAAGCCCGGTCAGCAGATGGTCTACACCGCCGACGGCAAGTGGGTTGCCTACTCCGAGGACGTCTACTCCCAACCCTCCGTCGCGCTCTCGAAAAAAACAGGCTATGTGACGCCCGACACCGGCGTCAGGGCGATCATCAAAAACTGCGCCAAGGCTGCCTATGAGGTTGTTTACAACGGCGATATCGATCATTCCCTGATAGGCGAGATAGAGAACGGCGATATGATTCCGCTCGATAGGCTCTCCTATCAGACCGAGGCGGTTGTCACCCTGATTGGCTGCGACGAGAACGGCAATACGATTGCTTCCGCCACCGAAACCTACACCGGCTGGGTGCCGCAGGGCAACACCGTGATTTATATGGATCAGGCGGCAAAGGCAGCGTGGAAAAATTGCAACGCCTACATCTGGGGTTCGTCCGAAAACGCCTCATGGCCGGGCGTGCAAATGGAAAAGCTTGACAACGATGTCTACAAGCTGGTGCTGCCCTATCAGTATGAAATCCCCGGCAGCTACGGCAACGTCATCTTTAACAACGGCAGCGGTCAGCAGTTCGACGCCGGCGCGATTCATCCGGGCGAAAAGATGATTTACACCGCCGACGGCAAGTGGATTCCCTACGAGGAGCCTCGGGAAAGACTGATGGGCGACGTCAACGACGACGGCAAGGTGGACATTGCGGACGCGTCCCTGATACAGCGCGCTTCCATTGACCTCGAAGCCTTCACCGACGCGCAGAACACCCTCGCGGACGTCAATGAGGACGGCAAGGTTTCCATTTTAGATGTCACCTGTGTGCAGAAATACATCGCCGAGTTTGCCGACGGTACCGGCATTACCGGCAGAAGCGTTACTTTATAAAAACAGCGACACCCGCGGTGCAAAAACCGCGGGTGTCTTTCATGGTAAATTTATAAAATGTTCGCGAAGGCTTTGATGGCTTCGACCGTTTGCCGTTGCTGTTCCTCGCGTGTGATATGCGCTTCGCCGTCGCCGGATTGCGCTCCGTAGTTGCCAAACTGCGCGTGGTTGCCGCCTGCTATCACCACCTCGGTGGTTCGCGCGGGAAAGTCGGCTTTCGCGCTTTCGTAGGCGTCGCGTTCGAGCACCGTGTCGTCCGTGCCGTAAACCGAGAGCAGCGCCGTCGTATCGGACAGCTTGTCGATGGGGTAGGCGGCGAGCAGGACAACACCGTCGATTCCTTTGTGCGTCGCGGCGTATTTCGCGGCAATCATACCGCCCATCGAGTGTCCGGCAAGTATCCATGTGTCGTAGTCATAGCGCGTTCGTATTTTGTCGGCGGCGTTGGCGTCAAAAATCGCCATCCGAGCCGGCATTTCCGGCAAAAAGCAGTCGGTGCCGCTTTCGGCAATCCGCGTCATCAGCGGAAGGTACGCGTCGGCGTCCACCATCGCTCCGGGATAAAATATCAGCGCCTTGTCCGTGCCGCTGCCGTTGATAAAATAGCCGCCGTCCGTGTCCGTCACCGTCACGCCGCTTTGGTGGGCAAACGCTTTGATGTCCTGCGCCGGATAATGGATGTTCAAAAATACCGCCGCCGCGCCTCCAAGAACAAGAATGCCGGCTCCTGCGGCAATCAGAATATGCACCGCCACCGGCGGCTTGCGTGTCAGCCTTCTGCGCACAAGCCCCGCAATCAGGAAGCTCAGTCCAAACACGGCGGCAAGCGCCGCGATGGAAAGTATGACGTATTTCATGTGTATCACCTCTGAACAGTATACCACCTTTGCCGGCAAAACGCAACGAATAACTGACGGCGTGATAAGTGAATCTGAATGATTCATCAATTAGATTCAAGTGGTCGGCGTGAAAGTGGGGCTTGCAATTCGTGCCGTTTAATTGTATAATATGAGAAACCGAGTTTGAAAGGAAGATTCATGTGGAATATACAAAGGCATTTGAATACATCTCCGGCAAGGTAGAGGAGGAGCTGCTCAAAAGCGGCTTTGAAAAGCAGAAGGTCGCCTCCGAAGCCTCCGGCGATTTGGTGTCGCTCTTCACCGGCGAAAACGTCGCGTACTCTGTGGTTTATGTCAGCGACCGTCAGCAAATGGTGTTGCGTTCCAGCCCGATGACCGACGACGGCCCCGCCAACGACTGGAAAACCCTCGCCACCTGGCTGTATGACGATGAAACCTCCACCCAGAAGGACGCTGAAAGCATCGCCAACGATTTCCTTGAGGGTGTGTCCGGTGCCGCCGCCATCAAGCGCGCCAAGCAGGTCAGACAGAAAAAGAAAAAGAGCGATGACGGCAACGCCGATCCCAAGTTCCTTGCCAAGCGCTTTGTGGCGTATTTTCCGGAGCTGAAGGACGAGATTAAGAACGAGGAGGATTGTTACTACCCCTTCCGCGGCGCTACCTTCGCCAAGGAGCACATCGCGCCCAGAGTTGCCGACTATCTCAGAACCGCCAACAGCAAGGAGATTGAAAAGCTTGCCGGTGTGTTCAACACCCAGTACAACAACGGCGATGTGGATACGCGTTCCATCATCACCATCGTCATTCTCAATTCGCTGGATGACACCGCGTTCAGTAAGCTTTGCGAGGAGCTTAACGAGGATACGCAGAAAGCTGCCGTCGCCGCCCGTAAATACAAGGGCAAAACCGTCGCGCCCGAAAAGCCGCCCAAAAAGAGAACCTCGAGGGCAAGCAGCCTGCTCAACGGCGGTCGATAAAGCCGTCGCAGAATACAATCAAATAGGAGAACCGCCGCTATGGAGCTGATTGCTTCACAGCGGCGGTTATTCGTTTCAGGTTGGTTTTCAGGAGAAGCCGATGCAGGCGGCTTTGATGAAATAGATGACCAAAATATGCGCGGGATAGATAAAATAAAACAGGTATTTGAGGAACGCGCCCTTGATGAAGCCGCGTTTGCCGTTGTACAGCGCGATGGGCAGAAAAGCGAGCATGATGAAACGGAAGTTGTTGAGCAGCAAGCCGGTGAAAATCCGCAGAATCCGCTGTTCACGCAGCGCGTACAGCAAAATCAGAAAGCCGAAGCCGTAGACGCCATAGTCGGCATTGAGGTAGATGGCAACCACCCCGAGCCCGAGAAGACACAGCAGCATCAGCACCTGTTTTTTGCGAAGGTACTCAATGGCGCAAAAGCCGAGGTAACCGAGCAGCAGCGTGAAAAAAACATTTTGCTCCTTGTACAGCAAGGTGCCGGTATGCTCTAAATTGTACGGAATCTCCGAAATGACCGCCAGCGCGGCAAGACTGATGCCGTAGCGCAAACGGTTGCGCGTGTGCAGAAAGCCCTCTATCAGCAGAAAGCAAAAAATCGGAAAGGCAAACCGTCCGAGGTCGCGCATCAGACGATACAGCGTCAGATGGTAGTCATAGAAAGACAGCAAAACGAAATCGCGGTTCACCAAATGGCAGCCGACGTGGTCAATGAACATGGAGATGACCGCTATCAGCTTCAGCATACTGCCGCTGAATACGCGGAATCGCTGCGGAATAAAGCCCTGTGTGCTCATAAGCCGAAAATCCTCTGTGCGTTTTTGTACATCAGGTTGTCATAGTCCGACGCGCTGAGCTGTTCCCTGAGTTCATGGAAGTACTGTTGGTACAGCGAGCGGTCGCCGGTTTTGTTGTGCAGCAGCGTGTCCTCGCCGTCAATGGTGTTGTCGGTGCCAAAAAGCATTTTTTCGCTTCCCCAGCGGCGGATGGCTTCTTTGGTGGTGGCTGCCGGCACCCATGTGGTGTCGCCGTACAGGTTCGGCAGCTTGCCCAGCAGCTCCAGCGCCGTCCGGTTGTCCGTGCCCAGGTCCATATGCACCATCACAAAGTTGATTTCGGGATGACGCTTCGCCGCGTTGTACAGGTGCGGCGACATCGCTTCCTCACAGCCGCCGGTGTGCGATACCACCGGCAGTCCGTATTCCGCCGCTATGCGGTACACCGGCTCCAGCCGTTCGTCATCCGGCGCGGTGCGTGAGTGGAAGGGGTGCAGCTTCAAGCCGTAAATCAGGTCGCGGTTTTCCTGCAGCAGACGAAGAAATTCCGCGTCCGGCAACTCCTGACGGATTTTCAGCCACGGCAGCACGCCGAGTCTGTCGGCATAGGGACGCGCCGCGTGGAGCGTTTCGCGCAGCACCTGGTTCTGCGGCTTTTGCCACTGTGGCGGCACAGGGTTGCCGGCATGGTCATTTTCCACCGCTTCCACGTTGCTCACCAGCGAAAAGTCGATGCCGTATTTGTCCATGGAGCGCAGAAGCTGCGTGAGGCTCATGTCAAACGGCGGTATCGTGCCGATATGGGTGTGTGTATCAATAATCATGAGGATGAATCCTTTCTGTTTTTTTTCGCAGCCGCGCAAACAGTCTGCTGACCGCGACGGAGAGCGCGGCAGCCAAGGCGATACAGAGCAGGTAGTTCTGCGGATAGCAGGTTTTCAGTCCGACCTCGTTCATGATGGCGCGGATCATCACGTGACTGAGGTACAGCTCCAGCGAAATCGCGCCGACAAAGCGCAGAAAACGGCTGCCGCCGCATTTTGACAGCACGCCTGCTGCGATGAACATCACCACAAAGGGATAAAACAGCGTGCCGAGCCGCAGGGAGAATATGCCGCACAAAAATTCCGGACGCCATTTTGTCACCGCCGCAAGCGCCATTCCGGCGACGCCCATGATGCACAGGATAACCGCCTGCGCGGTGAAGCCTTCGCCGCGCCGTGCCGTTCTGCCGTACCATGCGCCGAGAAGGAACGGCAACACGCGCCAAAGCGCGATTTCGATGTGGTCATACACGTCAGGGGAGAGGAATCGCAGCGCCAGACACCCTGCCGTGACCGCCGCTGTCAGCGCTACGGTCAGCGTACCGGCAATCCGCCGGTCGGGGATGGCGACAATGCGGTAAAGCAGCGGAAACAGGAAGTACAAAATCAGAATCAGCGAGATGTACCAGACCAGCCGTCTGCCCTCCGTCCAGAAGGAAACGGTGGAGAAATCGAGCAAAAATGGCAGCCAACCTGTTTTTCGCAGCAGTATATCCAGCGTCAGCCAGCCCGCGCCGCCAAATACCAGATAGGCAGGCAGCACGCGCGTCAGCCGCTTGCGGAAAAAATCACGCAGGCGCGGATTGCCCGAAAACGAGTAAAAAAGTCCCATTCCCGAGAGAAAGAGAAAGATTTCCACGCCGCTGCTGCCCAGCGCAAGGTTATATATTGTTGTCAGTGCTTTCGCCGCGCCGCCGAAGCCTGCTTTTTCCGCGTCCTCGCAGTAGTGAAAGAGGATGATGGTGAGGATGGAAAAGCCGAACAGCTCACCGCGCACGTCCGAAAGCTTAGTGGTGATGTGCTTTATCATGGTTATCACAATACTTCTTATATATGGATATCAGTTGGTTTCTCCGGGCAAATCAAACAGCTCCCGCCATTGTTGAAACGGTTCCGTGTCCTCAATGGCGGTGTACAAAAACCAGCCGTCCGACAAGACGCACTCCTTCGGCACAGCGAAAAATCGTCCGCTGCGACGGATTGACTGTACGCGAAGATTTTCAGCAGCCGCCGTTTTCGGTTTGGGTAAATGCCAATTCGATTCTCCTTTTCAGCGGCAGAGCAGAACGACCGTCTCAAGCGTTGTTTCGCTGTCCCAACTCAAATCTGTCGTTTCCTTTTCGTCATAGAATACAGGAAACCGAAATTTGATGTGCTTCAAAAAGCGACCATCCGGCTGCTCCTGTTCAAAAATATCTACGCGCTCCACAAAACAGTTGAGAAACTCTTTCTTCTCGGAATCGGAAAAACGGTTGTAAAACTCATTGAAGTATAAGAGGAACTGATAGATATTGTTTTCGGAAATCCTGTCTTGACGGATGTTAAGGATCCTGGTCTCCGTTTCTTCGATTTGTTGTTCTACGGAACTGATCTCGTCATAAAATTTATACAGACGGTTTTCCATATCCGAATACATCCGGTCATAGTGCTTGTCCGTTATATCAAGACTATCCATTTGCTGTCCCAATCTGTCCTTTGCGCCGTTTAGCTGCCGCAATTGTTTATGCAGTTGTGCCAGCTCTTTTTCTAACTCTTTTGTATCTATTTGAGCGCCGATTTTTTGACGAATGGCTTCTTCAAATTTCGGTTTATTGACAAGATCACCGATCACCTCTGCAACGGCATTATCGACTGATTCTTGTTTCCACTGACGCTTATAGCCGCATTTGTGACCGTTCACGGTCGTGCGGTGCTTACACTGATAATAATAGTAATCCTTATAAAAAGAACCGTCGCTTTTCTTCTTTCGATTGACATTGCCGTACATTCCGGCACCGCAGATCGGGCAGCGCAAAATTCCTGACAGTATGTTCTCCCGTTCGGGATGGTAGGCTTTCTCAAATTTCTTTCCTGATTCCTGACGCTTTTTTTGAGCCAAATGCCAATCTTCCTCCAAGATGATCGCCTCATGTATACCGTCATATATCGGATAATCCTCTTGCTTGACGATATGAAATTGGTTCCTTGTGCCGGCGATCTTCTCAGTCTTACGGCGACCATAGGCAAGCTTTCCGCAATAAACGGGGTTTTCAATCACCCTCATAACAAAATTTGCAGAAAACATATCCAAGGTGTTATTCTGACGCTTTTTCTTTTTGTAGCCGTGTTCATTTAAATAGGCGGCTATGGAGTTAGCGCCCATATTGGTATTGATGTATTTATCAAATATGATGCGGATAACCGCTGCTTCATCTTCCGCTATTTTCAATTCGCCGTTTTCAAGCTGATAGCCGTAAGGAGCAAAGCCGCCGTTCCATCTTCCCTCACGGGCTTTTTGTCTGCGGCCCTCCATCGTCTGAACAAGGATGTTTTCACGTTCTATCTCGGCAACAGCGGATAATACGGAAATCATCAGCTTGCCGCTGTCCTTTGAACTGTCAATACCGTCCTCTACACAAATCAGATTCACGCCGTAGTCCTGCATTCGCTGCAATGAACTAAGCACGTCAGCGGCGTTTCTGCCGAAGCGAGAGAGCTTGAATACAAGTACATACTGTACCTTATCTTTCATTGCTTCAATATCTTTCAGCATTTGAAGAAACTGAGGTCGCCCGTCAATGTTTTTGCCGGATTTACCCTCGTCGCAATATTCGCCAACAACGACCATTTCCTGAAACTCTGCATATCGTTTCAGCTTATCCTTCTGTGCGTCTAAGCTGTATCCGTCCACCTGCATAGAAGTAGATACTCTGGTATAAATATAACATTTAGTGTTTTTCATGTCAACTCAACCTCTAATAATTTACCGTTAAATAGGTTTGTCCCAACTTTATTATAGCGCATATAAAACTCTTTTGCAATAGGTTTGATGAAGTAATTGTGAATAAAAAATACAACGCCCTGCTCATTCAAAACAGCAGGACGTTGCAGTATTTTTATATCTCGTCTGTATCGATTGTTTCAGTCAAGCTGATATATTCTTTCAGCTTTTCTTGCAGGAGCTTTTTATCTATCAATTTCAGCGTATATTCCGAGACCATTGTCGGCGAGAGTGAGCGGCTGAGAGCGTATTCAACCACTTCGTCATCTTTGGATGCACAGAGAATAACACCGACGCTTGGATTCTCGTTCTCTTTTTTCACTTCACGGTCAAGTGCTTCAAGATAAAAGTTGACTTTTCCAATATATTCCGGCTTGAATTCGCCGATCTTTAATTCAAACGCTACCAAGCAGGATAATCCTCTGTGATAGAACAGCAGATCAATGTAGTAATCATGATTACCGACTTGAACCCGATATTCTTCTCCGATGAAAGTAAAGTCTTTGCCGATTTCCAAAATAAAGCTTTTCAGATTGTTCAATATGGATTTTTGCAAATCCTTTTCAGATACCTTTTCCGGCAAGTCCAGAAAATCAAGTACATAGTTGTCAAGAAAGATGTTGCCGGTATCATCGTGAGCCTTAGAAACAGCAGGAGAAAGATGTGATTTTGACAACATATATCTTTCGTAATATCCGCTGTCCACCTGACGCGCAAGCTCTCTTTTGCTGTAGTTCTCTTTAATGCACAATTGCATATAAAAGAATCGTTCATCATTCGATTTGCAGGCAGACAACAGCTTTAAGTGATTTGTCCAACTCAATTGTGTCACCAGCGGTGACACTTTTTCGTCGTCCTTATAAGTTTCATAAAACTGTTTCATTCGATATAGTCCGCGTCGGTTAAAGCCCCTGATCTGAGGATAATTGCGGGAAAAGAAGTCCGCGAGCGATTGAATATAGAAATCACCATAAGAAGCATTTTTCGATTGACGGCTAATGTATTCACCAACGCGCCAATACATCATAATAAGCTCTTCGTTGACTTTTCTGAGAGCATTTTTCCGTGATTCTTCAATAATATGAATGATTTCATCAAATTGCTTATCGTTCTCAAATTTCTGAATTGTCATTTGAAGTCTCACCTCAACTATATCTTAGCAGAAAACAGAGGATATTTCAATCATTATTTTGAAATCAAGCTATTCCCTCGGTTTTGTCCGATTGGTCGATGATCGCAGTATCTCCTTTTTTCTCCATATCCTCGAGGAACTCTTTCCCGTATTTATTCATCATTCGTACCAAAAAATCCATGCAACGCTCAAATGCTGCATCTTGTTCGGTCATTAGTTCCTCCTTCCGCAAAAATTGCCATTTTTCGACAGACAAAATGTGCTATAATGAATTTGCAACCTTTATCGGTCTGTATTCATTCTACCTCAAATGACGCTTAACCACATTGAGCGTGAATTGACCGCAAATTGACTATTTTGGAGGAAAAACATGGAGCGATGTGATTTCAGCTCTGTTATATCGAGTATTAAAAAATATATCAGCGAGAGCCGAGAGATCAGCCAAATAGACTTGCTTTATGAACTGTTTGATACCTTTACCAAAGATTCACAGAATATCGATTATGTTTTCGACAACGGGCTTGTGTGCCGCTGGTTCAAAGGCGTATCCAAAATCAGCCCACAGATTACAAGGTATTATACGGATCACCGCAAGAGAAAATGTCTGTCCGCTGATATTGAGGAAAATATTCTGCCGATGATGTATGACAGCGATATGGCGGTGCAAGAGATTTACGATTTGATTGTTTTTGACGCAACAATCTCAGATGGTGCAAAGCAGCGATTGACGAGTGGATACCCGTTTTCCAACAGCGAAGAAAAAGCAGATTTCCTCTGCTCTGTGCTCTGCTTCTCGATGGAGCGGAACTTTATCAAGCGTGAGGCCGGTAATAAAAAGCTCACATCCGGCAAAGCTCTTTCTCCAGTTGTGAAAGATTATCTTTTCGGAGCTGACGCACCAAAGCCATGCCGATATTTCTGCGGCAGAGAAAGAGAACTGTCGGAGCTTCATTTTATGCTGAATGAGCATAGTAAAGTGTTTCTGCAAGGAATACCCGGTATCGGCAAGAGTGAGCTTGCCAAAGCTTACGCCCAAAACTTCAAAAAGGAATACACCAATATCATCTATATCAACTACTCGGGCAATTTGAGAAATGATATTGTAGATTTGGATTTCCTTGAAGATTTCAATGCCAATGAATCTGAAAAAGAGCGATTCAGAAGGCACCACCGTCATCTTCGCAGCCTAAAAGCTGACAGCCTGATTATCGTGGATAACTTCAACACGGTTGCTGCCGATGAAGAAATATTATCCATTGTTCTTAAATACTCCTGCCGGATATTATTTACAACACGCAGCCGCTTTGATGAACACGATACCTACAACATTGAAGAAATGTCCGACGACGTGCTGTTTGGCTTAATGGGTAATCTGTATTCGGAAGCAGAAAACCATTCCTCATCCCTGATCGATATTATCCATACGGTTCACAATCATACCTTTGCCGTTGAGTTATCCGCTCGTCTATTGGAAAGTGGTATTCTGTATCCAAATCAACTGTTGGAGAAGCTGCAAACAGAAAAAGCCGCTATGAACGACGCGGACGTTATCGGTGTAAAGAAAGACGGCAAAATCAGCAAGGCAACCTACTATAACCATATTCATACGCTGTTTTCTGTGTATAAGCTATCAGAATCAGAAACCGATATAATGCGCAATCTGACGTTAGCGCCGCACAACGGGATTTCAGCCAAATTATTCGCTCTTTGGCTGAAACTGGAAAACATGAATACTGTCAACGACCTTATCGAAAAAGGTTTTGTGCAGCCGTTACCGGGACGAATGATCTTGCTTCACCCCATGATCAACGAGGTTGCCGTCGACGAAACAAAACCCTCGGTAGTTAATTGCAGCACTTTATTAAATTCCATACATACTATCTGCCTGCATCACGGGTATGACGTGATGTACTATCAACAGTTATTCGGTATGATTGATGCGATTATCGAGCTGATTGACAACGATGATATGAAATCTTTTCTTCTCTTTTTGGAAGATGTCTTCCCTTATATGGAAAAGTATGAGTATTCACACCTCAGACAACGCATTGTAGAAATAATGTCCTTGTTGTTGAGTGACAATACCGTCGGAACCGTATCGGATCGCGCTTTGCTACTTGATTATCGCGCCGTTTTAGAGACGAAACCGTCAAAGGCGATTCAATATGAAAACCGCGCAATTGCAATGATAACGGAAATTAACGCGGGCAACGCTGCTCTTGTAAGCAATCTTTATACAAACCTCGGAACATTCTATCAAAATAGCGGGAATATCGAACTTGCTGTCGAAAGTATGGAATCCGCAATACAAATCGCACAAGATTACAACATTGTTGAGAGCCATGATAATATTGTCCGAATTAACAATTACGCTTCATTGCTTGTTGATTCGGGACAGCCTTACAGAGCGTTATGGGTATTAAACAATCTGTGCAGCCTGATAAAATCATATTATTCAGAAATGTCTATTGATTATGCCATTACGCAGGAGAGAATGGGACGGTTTTATTCTTATCTCGGAGATAAGCGGCAAGCACTTATCCATTTCAAAGCTGCGTTTGATATTTACTATATTCATTTTGAAGCCGAGCCTGAAAAAATAGAGGTCAAGCGGCAGGAGATGACAAAATTTCTGCATATAAAAAGGCTATAACAATCCACAGCCACGCACTTCGGTGTGTGGCTGTTTTTTGTCAAAAAGCAGTCAATTCTCGGTCAATGCGTTTTCTCTCTGCTCGCGATACAATCACCATGTAAGGTGGTGAGTAGATTGACACAATTTCTGACAACGGATACAGCGCTTTCGGCTTATATGGCGTACCCGAAATTCTTGCTTGAAATGATTGACCTCGGCGAAACGGCAAAGCTCGTTTACATCGTCCTGCTTGACCGTGCAAGGATTTCTCAGGTAAAAGGCGGTTGGGCTGACGAGAACGGCAATGTCTTTATCTTCTATCCCATACGAGATTTAGCAAAAGACGTGCATAAAAGCGAGATGTCGGTCAAAACAGCGTTATCCGCTCTTGAAAAATGCGGTCTTATTCTCCGCAAGCGTCAGGGTATCGGCAAGGCGAACCGTATCTATGTAAAGCTCCCCGTCGACAGAAATCTTTCCGCGAGACAGACAGAAAACTGTCCTTCTGACGGAAAGAAAACTGTCTGTCACATGGAAAGAAAACTGTCCGGAAATAAAAATAAAGAGAGTAAAACAAATAAATCAAAAAGAAGGAGTAAAGCCTATGGCAAATTTCAAAATGTTCTTCTCTCTGATGGTGACATGGATTCTCTGCGTCAGACAGTGCCGCAGTATCGGGACTATATAGAGCGGCTATCAGCGTATATGCAGTCAACCGGCAAAAGCTACGCCGACCATGCCGCGACGATCCGCTGTTTGTATGAATGTGACAATCCTGCTCAGCCTTCAAGAAATTATGAATGTAAGGATGATGAAAGCTTATGAGCTCTATCAACAAAATTCTCGGCGGATTGTTTCCGCACCGAGAACCAAAAGAGGATGAATACATCAATGAAGCCGACGGACTGATCTACTGCGCTAAGTGTTGCACGCCGCGTCAGTGCGTGATAAACCACGGCGACCGTATCGTTACGCCGCCGGTTATGTGCGACTGTCAGCGAATCGCGGAAGAAAAAGCGGAAGCCGCGTTTCAAAAACGCCAAGAAGAATTTCGCATCGAACGAATGAAGTCAAGCGGCTTGCAGGACAGGTATCTGCACGATTACACCTTTGCCAACGACAAGGGCTACAATCCCGAAATCAAAAAAGCCCAACGGTATGTGACCGAGTGGGCTATGATGAAGGAGAATTGTATCGGGCTTTTGCTGTGGGGCAATGTCGGAACCGGCAAGACGTTTATCGCCGCCTGTATCGCCAACGCTTTGATTGAAAAGGGCGTTTCGGTTTTGATGACGAATTTTTCAAAAATCTTGAATTCGCTATCTGCCATGTTTGATGTTGACCGCAACAAATTCATCGAAAGCTTCAACCGCTACAGTCTGTTGATCATCGACGACCTTGGTATTGAGCGCAATTCCGAGTTTGCGCTGGAACAGGTTTTCAACGTGATCGATAGTCGGTACCGCAGCAAGAAGCCGTTGATCGTCACAACCAATTTAACGCTTGACGAGTTGAAACATCCGAAGGATTTAGCGCACGCGAGGATCTATGACCGCGTTTTGGAGCGCTGCGTTCCGCTCAAAGTTAATCACCAAAACATCCGCCAGCTCAACGCGGCGAATACATTACGATCTGCAAAGAAATTGTTTTCAACGGAGGAAGAAGTATGACAAAGGAAGAACTGCAAGCGAAGCACCGTTTGGAAGAAGCGCAAGCGCGAGATCATCAAAAGGAGCGAAAAGCGCGGACACGAAGATTGATTCAGGAAGGTGCGATTTTGGAAAATGTCATGCCTGAAATCAAGAACATGAATCCGGAAGAAATCAAAAATTACCTGTTGCAACGTTTGTTTTTCGGTAGCAGGTAGCCTTATTATGATTCCCGAAGGGCGCACTTACTCACCACTCGAAAAACGAATGGTGGTACTGCCTAAACGGCAGCCGTGCGCTCTCCGAGGGTTTACGGCTTATTGAAAGCCTATTTTTGAAAGGACTGTTGTTATGGCGATTTATCATTTGGAAGCAAAAGCCGTCAGTCGCGGCTCAGGGCGTAGCGCGGTTGCAGCCGCCGCATATATGAGTTGCTCGGAAATCCACAACGAATATGACGGCGTGACGCATGACTTTACGCGAAAAAGAGGGCTTGTTTGGCAACAGGTTTTTCTGCCGAAAAACGCGCCGCCCGAATGGAAAAACAGAAGCATTTTGTGGAACGCGGTTGAAGCTGCCGAGAAATCCAAGGACAGCCGACTCGCACGCGAATTAGTCGTTGCACTGCCGATCGAGCTCGACAAAATGCAATGGATAAAACTGCTGACGGCATATATTGAGAATCATTTTATATCGGATGGAATGTGCGCCGACGTTGCTATTCACGACACCGACGGTCACAATCCTCACGCGCACATTCTGCTGACCGTCAGACCTTTGGACAACAAAGGCAAGTGGCAAAACAAAACCGAAAAGGAATATCTCTGTGTCAAAAACGGCGAAGAAAAAGGCTTCACCGCCGCCGAATTTCTGCAAGCAAAAGAACAAGGCTGGGAGAAGCAATATCAATATTTTGTCGGTAAAAAGAAGGTGTATATGCCGCCGTCGGAAGCGAAAAAGTACAGCTATAAACGCGTCAATAAATATCCCAAAAGCACACGTTTCGGGCGGCAAAATCCAATAGCTGAACGTTGGAACAGCGACGAGCAGCTTGTCGTGTGGCGTGAGCAGTGGGCACAAATCACAAACAAATTCCTCGATGAAGCAAACAGAACCGACGCGCACATCGACCACCGCAGCCATGCTGACAGAGGACTTGACGAACAGCCGACGATCCACGAGGGCTACGTCGCCCGAACCATTGAGCGAAAAGGATTTGTCGCTGATCGCTGCGAAATCAACCGTCAAATCAAGGCTGACAATGCCCTTCTCCGCGAGCTAAAGGCTGCTATAAAGAATATCTCGCAGACCGTCAAAAACACGCTTCCTGCCCTCACAGAAGCGATGGAGACGCTGCGTGAAAAGATGATCGTTCTGCGCTACCATATTCAAATCGGCAGCGATGTTGCTCGGAAAAGCAAGCGCACCATTCAATCCGAAAAGGCGACCTTAGCCAAATACACCGCCGTCGCCGATCAAATCACCGCAAAGAAAAAAGAACGGAAGGAACTTCAAAACAAAAAGAAGTCCACTCCCGTCCTGCGGATAGCAATCCAGCGCAATCTATCCCGGCAAATCGCCGAGCTGACCGAAGAACTCGAAGAACTCAAATCTGAAAAGCAACGACTGTTAAGAGAATTGAAATGCGCCGACGATAGCGGAATTCCAAAAGTGCAGAGCGAGATTGCCAGAATCGAATCTGCCCTTGCAACTTTAGCCGAAACCGAAAAGAAGAATTCATCTAAGCTCAACAAGGCGATTCAGCGATACAAGGATTTGAAAATACAATCAGCAGCTTTTGATAAAGGCGAATTCGCCGCCGCGCGTTTGAAAATCCGTCCCGAAAAACAACTATCCGCCGAGAACAAATTGCAATCTTCCTACGGCAAGAATTTCAGTATCAGAAGCTTTTTCAACGCGATTCGTGAAACGGATAGAACACTCAACGATACGATTGATGTAGCCGCCGCTAAAGAATTTGAAAACCGACAGCACGAACAACCGCGCAAGAAAACTTCCGGTCGCACCAAGTGAAAAATCACAGAGCGGACATTCTGCCTGCTCTGTGATTTTTGTTAGCTTACTGTTTTCCTAACACAACATCATATTCTGCAAGATACATCTGCAAATGGGTCGCGTCGGAAATATTGATTTCGCCGTCACCGTTAGTATCAGCTAAAGCAAGTTGTTCGTCTGAAAATAATTCTAATTCAGCAATGTGACGTTGAATTGCAGTAACATCCCTAATGCTAACAATACCATCAAGGTTTGTATCTCCAATGGCATACACAGGTTTTTCTGTTACTTCAACCTCGAAGGTTACAGTGTACTCGCCTTTTGTGATTTTAATAGTTTGCTTACCGAGCTTGAGAGCGTTGTATCCGGTCACCTTATAATCGGTGATTTCAATTTCCAGACCTGAGTCGTAGTTTTCAACAACTATTAAACCGGATAAATCAAGAGCGTCATACTTAACGTATTTCAGCTTTTGGGGATATTGCTTGATTGAAATACCTGTCAGATTTCCTCGCGGATCAACTACTTCAACATTAAATGTAGTTTTATAGGTTGAGCCGTTAGCGCCAACATAGGAAGCTGTTATCGTTTGCACACCGATTGTATCTTTGTCAAATCCGCTAATGGTATAGTTGTCTGTTACAGCATCAGAGTTATCGTTGTAATTTACTTGCAGCACAAATCCGGTCAAATCAAGTTCGTTGCCTTGTGTGATTTTGAGATTCTCGGGTAAAGTTTTGATAGATACATTCTTAACGCTGCGGTTGTGAATTGTAAAGGTGTACTCAACTCCGCTTGTAGCCGTTGCGGTAATAACCGAGTCACCTGCACTCTTAGAAGTGATGTGCATTCCGTTAATTGTCACTCGTGTATTGTCACTTGTTAAAGAGATAACGTCATTTGAATTCAAAGGATAAACATCAAATTTAACTTCGTTAGTTTCTCCTAAATCCATTATGATGTAATCTTCATTTGTACAATGCGTTTGGTCAAGAGCGATACCTTGTGAAAGCACATGATTATCGACGAAATTAATACCTTTTTCATCACAATACTGCTTTGCATAGCTTTCTGTATATCCATAGGCAGTCATAATGTCAGGATAAGAGAATGCATTTGTTGCAATTGATGTTACTGATTCTGGTATTTCAATATCAGTTAGGCTTGTATTATTGGCAAAAGCAAAATCTGAAATTTTTGTTAAGCCTTTGGGTAAAACAATCTTTTTGAGATTTATGCATTCTTTGAATGTTGAATTAGATACCTCTTTAATGCTGTAATCTGCAATTGAAACATTTTCTAATAATTCACAGTTAAAAAACGCATAACTGCCTATTGTTTTTACGCTTGAAGGGATTACAATATCAGTTAGCTGAGAGCATTTTTGAAATGCATAACTATTGATTTCAGATATGCCATTTGGTAAATTCACACACTTAAGTTTAGTGCATTCACTGAATGCATATCCTTGAATTTTGATTGACTTAGCTTCATTTGAAAAGACAAGGCTTTCCAAACTTTCACATTGTGCAAACGATTCATAGCCTATTGTTTTAATAGAAGGTGGGAAAACTACATTTGCCAAAGAAGAACAATGACTAAAAGCATCTTCCGATAAATCTTTCACACTTTCAGGAAGTATCAATTCAGTCAAAGCATCACAATTATGAAAAGCACTAAAGCCAATGCTTTGCAATTCTTTTGGAAAAGTTATTCTCTCTAATGATGAACAATCACAAAATGCTCGTGTTGGAATACTATTCACTGTATCAGGAATAGTAATGCTTTTCAATGAACTACATCCATTAAATATGTCCGTAGGCAAACTTGGAATCTGTTTGGGAAGAACAGCTATTTCCAAAGAACCGCAACCCATAAAAGAGCAGGCACCTAGGAATGTAACCGAATCTGGAATGTTTATTTTTTTTAATCCAGTGCAGTTCAAAAAAGCATATTCACCAATTGATGTGAAACTATCTGGAATGGTAATAGTTTCAAGACCATTACATCCAGAAAATAAAACCGGAATAATTTTGGAAATCCCTTTTTCAAAAGTCACGTTTTTTAAATTTTCACAACCTGTAAATGGGTCCGATATTATCACTCCATCCGCTACCAAATACTTTTTCGAGACTTCTTGGTATTTCTATAGTTTCCAGAGACTTACATTTTCCAAAGGCTTCTCCATAAATATATACCAGTGATCTTGACATATTTACTGTTTTTAGTTTTTCACAGTTATAGAATGACTTTGAAAAAATAGTAGTAACAGTATTTGGAATTGTTATGGTTTCTAAACCAGTGCACATGGAAAACAATACTCTCGGTATAGCGGTAATACCTGTTTCAATTGTTACAGTTTTTAGGCTTTCGCAACCAGAAAAAGGACCAATATCATCATTCCATCCGTTGCCGTATGCATTTTCAAGCGTTTTAGGTACAATGTCTATTGTTGTCAAACGTTTGCAATCTCCAAATGCCTCTCCAAATATAGATACCAACGATTTTGACATATTAACAATTTTTAAGTTTTCACAAGAATAAAATGATTTAGGACCAATGCTGGTAACTGTATTTGGGATTGTAATTGTTTCAATACCTGTACATTTAGAAAACAATATTCCGGGAATAGAAGTCATCCCACTTTCAAATGTTACTGTTTTCAACCTTTTACAACCGGAAAAAGGACCAATATCATCATTCCATCCGTTGCCATACGCACTTTCAAGGGTTTTAGGTATACAATCAATTGTTGATAAGCTTATACAATCACCAAAGGCTTCTCCATAAATTGAAACCAAACTCTTAGACATTGTAACGGTTGTAAGATTTTCACAATTATAAAATGCTTTATTGCCAATGGATGTAACTGAATCAGGGATTAATATGGTTTCTAAACCATTACACTTTGAAAACAGCACATTAGGGATTGTCTCTAATCCATTTTCAATAGCAATGGTTTTCAGGCTTTCACAACCGGAAAAAGGACCAATATCATCATTCCATCCGTTGCCATATGCATTTTCAAGCGTTTTAGG
>JAFUUV010000048.1 GCA_017471345.1 Ruminococcus sp. | reverse complement strand
TGAGGATCAGGACATCCGGATGAAGCCGTATTTTTATCCCAATCTGGAAAAGCAGGAGCTTTTTGAAAAGGGATATATTGCCAAAAAGTCAAGCCACAGCCGCGGCAGTACGGTGGATGTGACACTGCTGAATATGGCGACCGGCAAAGAAGTGGATATGGGCAGTCCCTTTGACCTGTTCAGCGAAGCCTCTCACCCTGATTATCGGGGCATCACCGAGGAACAGTACCAGAACCGTATGATTCTGAGAAACGCCATGATCCACAATGGGTTTCTGCCAATCGACTGCGAATGGTGGCACTTTACGCTCGAGAACGAACCGTATCCTGATACTTATTTTGAATTTCCCGTATCCGCGGCATATCTGAGAAAATAGACGGCGCCATACCGATTGTATCCGCAAGACGGTGGCACGGTATATTGCCGACATGAGAAAAGCCGCCAGTCACAAAATATGAATGAGCTTTATTTCTTTTTCAGAAAAAAGCGCACGCGTTTTGCGTGCGCTTTTTGCATATCGTTTTTAATAAGATAACGGCATATTCTATTTACGCGTCAAGCAGCAGCTCCATCCCGATTTTCTGCGGCACCAGTCCCATCGCCTCATAGAATTCCAAGGCGGTCGGATTGCACGACCAGACGTTCAGTGTCACATTGTAAAACGCCTGCTCCCGCGCGTAAGCAATCACCGCGTCGTACAACGTTTTGCCGACGTGCTGTCCTCTGACAGTGCTGTCAACGCAGATGTCATCAATGTAAAGTGTACGGATATCTGTCAGCACACTGTCGCCGAGCACCTGCTTGTGCACACAAAAAGCGTGTCCGAGCGGTACGTCGTCCTGATTGACACAGACGAACACCGGCGTAGTGTCATCACGCAAAAGCGTTTGCAGCTGTGAGACGTTGTATTTCGTCGCCGGACCTTTGAAAATATCCGGCCTGCCGCGATGGTGCACCATGTCCACCTGCGTCAGCAAATCCAAAAGCTTCGGAATATCCTTTTCAACAGCACGTCTGACACATAGCTTCATTTTTCTTCCCCATTTCTTTCTAATTGTTACCACAGGGTTAACTGCTGCGGCGCGTTTTTTTCTTCAAATTGACGCAGGTAGGCAAAAATTTCGTCGTTGTTGTGCAGCATCCCGTTTGCTTCGCAGATAGCGTGAAACTGCCGCATCAAAACGGCGTTACGCGGACTGCTGACAACGTACCGGTTGCCGAACTCACGGATATAGCGCTCCTTTAGCTGCGGAAAATGTCTGTCCAGCTGACGGTAAAAATACTCGCGGTTCCCCTCACGCAAGGTCAGCCCCATATCAAAGCAAATGACGCCAACCACCTGCGCCTCGATACACATTGCGAGAATACGGCGGAGGTTATCCTCGGTATCGTTGAGATACGGCAAAATCGGGCACAACCACACGACGGTAGGGATGCCGTTGTCACGCAAAACCTTCAGCGCTTCAAAGCGCTCACGGGTGGTGCTGACATTTGGCTCAATGACGCGGCACAGCGCTTCATCCGCCGTCGTCAGCGTCATCTGCACGACCGCCTTGGTTTTGGCATGAATACGTTTCAGCACATCCAAATCACGCAGGACGCGGTCGGATTTGGTTTGCAGCGTCACACCGAAGCCGTACTTTTCTATCAGCAGCAAGGCGCCGCGCGTGTACCCAAGCTGTGTCTCCAAGGGAATGTAAGGGTCGGTCATCGCACCGGTGCCGATCATACAACGCTTTCGCTTGCGGCGCAAGGTGCTTTCGAGCAGAACAAGCGCGTTTTGCTTGACCTCTATATCCTCAAAGGTGTGGTGCATCTGATAACAATCGCTGCGCGAGTCGCAATAAATGCAGCCGTGCGTACACCCACGGTAGAGATTCATGCCGCCGGACGGCGACAAAATGCCTTTGACGGTGACATAATGCATAGGCGTTTCCTTTTTCGCGGTCATCCACCTGATGACCTTCTGATAATGGCGTACAATAGCGGCGAATCATTCCGAACCGCATTGGAACAGAACGAGAACATATCAATCGCTTCTCTACTATGATAACCGTTTGGAAACCGCACGTCAAGTCTTGACTTTCAGAAAATTCAGCGTACAATGAAAGCATATCCCAAAACATTAAGGAGGCTTCTATGCAGTACAGAAAAGATAAGCACGGCGACGACCTATCCCTGCTCGGCTTCGGGTGTATGCGTTTTTCCAAAAAAGGCAGCGGTATTGACATTGACAAGGCGGAACGCGAAATGCTGGAAGCCTACCGCGCCGGCGTCAATTATTTCGACACCGCGTATATTTACGGCGGAAGCGAGGCGGCGCTCGGTGAAATATTTGAACGCAACGGCATCCGCGGCAACATCAAAATCGCGACCAAGCTGCCGCAGTATCTTGTCGGCAACCACGCGGCGCTGGATAAATATTTCAAAGAACAGCTTTCACGGCTGCGGACGGACTATGTCGATTACTACCTGATGCACCATCTGACAGATATCGCCATGTGGGAAAAGCTCAAAAAGGTCGGCGTTATTGACTGGATTGAAGAAAAAAAGAAAAGCGGAGCCATTCGTAACATCGGTTTTTCCTACCACGGCAACTCCGACGGCTTTCTTAAAATTCTGAATGATTACGACTGGGACATTTGTCAGATACAGTACAACTACTTTGACGAGCACTCGCAGGCAGGTGTGGAAGGACTCAAAGCGGCAGCGGAAAAGAACATCCCTGTGGTCATCATGGAGCCTTTGCGCGGCGGCAAGCTGGTCGGAATGCTGCCGGAATCCGCTAAACAGGTAATGCGCGACAGCGGCAGAGACTGGACGCCGGCGGAATGGAGCTTTCGCTGGCTTTACAACCAGCCGGAGGTAACGGTGGTGCTGTCCGGAATGAACACCCTCGAAATGGTGCAGGAAAATTGTCGTACCGCTTCCGACGCAAGAGCGGGAGAGTTGACACAGGCGGACTTCGACGTGGTGGCGGAGGTCACACGGAAAATAAAGGAAAACGAAAAGGTCGGCTGCACCGGCTGCCAGTACTGTATGCCTTGCCCGAAGGGTGTTGATATTCCCGGCGTGTTCCGTTGCTACAACGCCATGTATATCGAATCAAAAGCGGATGGACGTATGCAGTATGCGCAAACCGTCGGTCTGACCAGAGAGAGCGCCTTCCCGTCGCAGTGCGTCGGATGCGGAAAATGCGAAAAGCATTGTCCGCAGCAAATCCCGATTCGCGAAAAGCTTAAGGAAGCGGACAAAGCGCTGCGTCCTTTTCCCTACAAGCTCGGCATCGCCATCGCGCGCAAATTTATGTTTCGAAAATCAACATAAAAATAAGGCTGACGCCGTGGAAACAGCGTCAGCTTTTTGTTTATTTGACGGGTACGCAATGCTCATCATTGATTTTTTGCACCTTTTTGACGCGGCGCACATATTTTTCAGCGGTGAGCGGTTCGGTCTGCATGAAGGTCTTGACGTTTTCCATTGCAATCATGCCGCCGATGATTTTCGCGCCGAGGCAGAGAACATTGGCGTCGTTGTGCTGACGCGCCAACTGCGCGCAGAACGGATCCTGACAGACGCAGGCGTAGATGCCGTTGACCTTATTGGCAATCATCGCGCTGCCGTAGCCGACACCGTCCACAAAAATACCGCGGTCGCACTCTCCCTTAGCGACAGACAGCGCCGCCGGAAGTACGAAATCCGACAAGTCGCAGGACTGCTCGTCATAAGCGCCGAAATCCACAACAGTGTGTCCCTGCGCTTCCAGATACGCCTTAATCTCGTTTTTCATCGAGGTACCGGCGTGGTCGTTTGCCATAGCGATTTTCATAAAAACATCTCCCTTCGCAATCCGCACAACTAAACTGCGCGGTATTGCCTTAATTTTGTTTCTGTTCTTAGTATAGCATAGCTCTTGGCGGATTGCAATTACATCTTTTGGAAGAAGCTCTCTATTTTATCAAACGGAATGACAGCGGTATTGTCGTACAAATCGGTGTGCACCGCGTCGGGAATCATCAGCAGCTCCTTGTTGTCGGAAAAACGGCTGTCCTTGGTCATATTGGCAAACGCGTCACGACCAAAATAGGCGGAGTGCGCTTTTTCACCGTGAATGATGAGAACGGCGGAACGGATTTCGTTGGTATAGCGCAAAATCGGTTGGTTCATGAAGGACAGGCAGCCGAGAGTGTTCCAGCCCTCATTGGAATTGAGTGAACGCGCGTGATAGGCTCTGCCCTTGTAGTATTCGCTGTAGTCCCTGACAAAGAACGGCACATCATCGGGGACGGGCAGCTCCAGGCATCCGCCGCCGCGTGAATACGCTCCCTTGGCATACTCTTCGGTGCGCAGGTTATTGAGCATGATTTTCTTTTCGTGACGTTTTTCCTCGCTGTCCTCACTGTCAAAGTAGCCGTTGGCGTTGACGCGCGTCATATCATACATCGTGGACACAACGGTTGCCTTGATTCTGGTATCAATCGCCGCTGTGTTCAGCGCCATACCGCCCCATCCGCAAATACCAAGGATGCCGATTCTGTCCGCGTCCACCCTCTCGTTTACGGAAAGAAAGTCAACCGCCGCCTGAAAATCCTCGGTATTGATGTCGGGAGACGCCATATAGCGCGGCGTACCGCCGCTCTCGCCGGTAAAGGAAGGATCAAAGGCGATGGTCAGAAAACCGCGCTCCGCCATCGTCTGCGCGTAGAGTCCGGAGCACTGTTCCTTGACGGCGCCGAAAGGACCGCAAACCGCGATGGCAGGCAGTTTTCCCTGCGCGTCCTTCGGTACATACATATCCGCCGCCAGTGTGATGCCGTATCGGTTGATAAAGGTGACCTTGCTGTGGGCAACCTTGTCGCTCTGCGGAAAGGTCTTGTCCCATTCCTGTGTTAACGTTAATGCCGCTGTTTTCATCATGTTGATTCCTCCGTATCAATCGTTTTTATCAGCCTTGCAGGCACACCGCCTACAATGGTATTCTCTGCTACATCTCGCGTAACCACCGCTCCCGCGGCAATAATCGCGCCGTCGCCGACGGTGACGCCCGGAAGGATGGTGACGTTCGCGCCAATCCATACATTTCTTCCGATGGTGACAGGTTTCGGAAAAAGATTCGCGCGTTTAGCCGGATGCTGATGGTGATTGAGCGTTGCTATCACCGTTTTCGGTCCGACCAGCGTTCCGTCGCCAATGGTGATGCCGCCCTGATCCTGAAACTGACAGCCGGCGTTAATAAAGACATTCCTGCCGAGCTTGATGTTCTTGCCGCAATCGGTGTAAAAAGGCGGAAACATCGCCGCTCCCTCGGGAAACGGCTTGCCTGTCAGCCGTTCCAGCAACGAGCTGATTTCCTCCGGCGTGTGGTAGGCGTTGTTCAGCGCGGTGGTGATTTTCATCGCCTCATTGCTGAGATAGGTCATATACAGATGCACCTCGCTGTGCGCGATAACCTCTGCCCCACTGTCCATAATCTGAATAAATTCCTGTGTTGTCATCAATGTACCTCAGCGAAAATCCTTGGTCAGAAAGTTATAGAAGCACTGCCGCCAAAACTTGTAATCATGACCATATCCGTCTACATAATCGGTTTGGTTTTTCACGCCCATGTCATTGAGTACGTCGCGGTAGTGAAGCGTGCCTTCGATATTCCACGGATCCTCGCTGCCGACGGTCATATACAGGTAATACGGTGTGTTGTCCGCTGTCGGCTGCGGAAAGCCGTCCTTGAAGTACGGCACCGTCCAAAAGCTGCTCATATAATTCTCACCGATGGCGATGACGTTGGTATCCGGCGCGAAGGACGCGATATAGCCAATCTTATCCAGCCAGCGGAAGCCGGTGCACAGCGACTTAGCGCCGCCTTCGGACATACCGGCAATTGCCGTATTTTCTCTGCCGGTCTTGACAGCGTAATGCTCCTCTATGTAGGGCATCAGATCGACGCCGACATCATCAATCGCTTTGTCGTAGCTGTAGCGCAGCTCCTCGTCTGTCTTTTTGTCCTTATCCGCCTGCTTGTCGGTGTACATATCGACATTGACTATAATCTGCGGCACCGTCAGACCGTCGTGCAGCATATTGCCGTAGAGCAGGGTGACATAAGAATCCGTATCAATCTGGTTGTCGTGGCTGCCGCCGAAGCCATGGAACACGTACATGACGGGATAGCGCTGATTTTCGTCATAGCCTGCCGGCAGCAGAATATTGCACTGCTTATTGTCGCCGGCGGTGGTGGAATAATACGTCACATCCTTCAAGACGGTACCGTAATCCACATCGCCGCGCTTTTCAAACATGGAATCGGGAATATCATAGCGGTTCTCTGCGGCATAAGGTGAAAAATCGGCGTCGGCATCGGTTGTCGGCGCGGCGCTCGGGACTTCACCGGAAGTCGTAGCGGGCGACGCGGCGCTCGGGACTTCGCCGGAAGTCGTTGCCGTCGGTACGGCAGCGTTTGACGCGGCGGTATCGGGAGTTGTGCTGTTTTGCGGCGCGGCACAGGCTGTCAGAACGGTCGCGGCAAGCGCTGCGGCGCACAGGATAGAAGAAAATCGTTTCATCAAAACACCTCCGTTTTTTTCTGCTTATATTATATCTTCTTTCTTTGAAAATAGCAAATACCTATATCGAATATGTAGATATGCATTTTTAGAATAACTCTGTAAACATTATCAACATATTTTTGTGTTGCCTTCTGTTTGGTTTCATGATAAAATAATATCAGAAATTTAAAATCAATATCTTAACAGAGGTGAATTCAATGTCAAAAACAAAACCAATCGCCGGCAAAGGCGGCGAACGTTACGTGCCGTATGATGAACGCACCGGCAACGAGTCCATTGTCTACTTCACACGCGACCTGTCTCCCAAGGGATTGAAAAAAGTCTATGAAAAGGTCAATGGCGCGATGCAGGGAAAAATCGCCGTCAAGCTGCACACCGGCGAACAGCACGGTCCCAACATTATTCCGCACGGGTGGGTAAAGGAGCTGATGACAACCGAACCTGAGCTGCAAAACGCCGCGATTGTCGAAACCAACCCCTACTACGAGGGCGACCGCTACACCACGGAACAGCACTTGGAAACCCACAAAATCAACGGCTGGACCTTCTGTACGGTGGATATCATGGATGCCGAGGGCACCGTTTGTCTGCCGATTGCAGGCGGCAAATGGATGCAGGAGATGTGCCACGGCAAAACGATGGTGGACTATGATTCCATGCTGGTGCTGACGCACTTTAAAGGTCACATGATGGGCGGCTTCGGCGGCTCCAACAAAAACATCGGAATTGGCTGTGCCGACGGAAGAATCGGCAAAAAGTGGATTCACTCCCGTGAGGGCGAGGATATGTGGTCAATTGCCGAGGAAGAATTGATGGAACGCATCACCGAATCCACAAAGGCTACGATTGATTTCTTCGGCAAGCATATCACCTATGTCAACGTCATGCGCAATATGTCGGTTTCCTGCGACTGCGAGGGTATCAACGCGGAGCCGGTTGTTACGCCTAACGTGGGAATTTTAGCTTCTACGGATATCTTAGCCATTGATCAGGCGTGTGTGGACTTGG
The DNA here is from genome assembly GCA_017471345.1 of Ruminococcus sp. Taxonomy (GTDB): domain Bacteria; phylum Bacillota; class Clostridia; order Oscillospirales; family Acutalibacteraceae; genus Ruminococcoides. The sequence goes on along the minus strand of JAFUUV010000048.1, from coordinate 886 downwards.
TTTACGCCATGCGTCCCGACGAAAATCACGCCTTGGTGGAGCGTATCGAAACCCGTCACGGTCATCGTCAGCTCAGCTGCATGAAGGAAATGGGCATGGGAAACGATAAGTACATCCTCATCGACCTTGACAATGACGAAAAGAAAATCTGCCCAAAAACAGCGGTTGAAAACCTCAAGCCATTCACACAGGAAGGAGTATAATTATGCTGGATGCTATTCTGACACAAAAACAAACCTCCGCAACCGGAAAAATAACCCTGAAAGCAATTTTATCCGTCGGTCTGATTGCGCTCGCGGTGGCTTTACCGCAGATTGTTCATATCGCGCTCGGTCAACCCGGCGGCGTACAGCTGCTGCCGATGTATCTGCCGGTGCTGATAGGCGGCTGTCTGCTCGGCTGGAGATGGGCACTCGCCGTCGGCGTACTGTCGCCGGTCGTCAGCTTTGCCCTGACCTCACTGATGGGCAACCCGATGCCGGCTCTCCCCCGTCTGCCGTTTATGATGGCGGAGTTAGCAGTATTCGCCGTGGTATCGGGACTGTTCTCCAAGCTGATTTCCAAAAACGGTCTGTGGGCGTTTCCTGCCGTATTTGCCGCGCAGCTGAGCGGCAGAGCGGTATTTCTCGGCTTGGTCGCTGTTTTTCAAAGCGTGGCGCCCTTCACGGCAGAAATGATTTGGTCGCAAATTCTCGCCGGCTGGCTCGGATTAGCGATTCAGCTGATTGTCGTTCCGCTGCTGATTATCGCGCTTCGCTCGATTTTGCTCAAAGAAAAGAATTATACCAATCTTCATTAAAAAGTAGATTTTCTACTTTTTAATAGCGCCGTAGGCGCGTCAAGATTGTATAAGACGGCAATTGCGCTTTTGCGCAATTGGAAAACG
>JAFUUV010000047.1 GCA_017471345.1 Ruminococcus sp. | reverse complement strand
GATTTCAGCGCGGAGGGTTACTTCATCGACGCGTCCCACACCGAGTACAATGAGTTCGCAGGCAAAAACGTATACACCGCATATCCGTGGGGCACTGAGCTCGGCGGCGGACAGGGCAGCCAAGGCGGCCAGTCTTCCGGTACCTACACCGTCAGATTCTCCAGCAACTGGGGCGGCACCATGAGATGCTACTACTGGAAAGACGGCGAATCTCCCGTTCAGTGGGACAGCGCTCCTGAGATGAATGTTGAGCAGCAGGACAACGGCTATGGCGAGACTGTCTATATCTACGAAGTACCTACTGCTTACAACATGGTTATCTTCCAGAACGGCAGCAAGCAGACTATTAATATCAATACCAACAGCCAGAGCACCAATTACTACGCAATGACCGAAAAAGAGGGCAACAACTACAAGGTCGGCACTTGGTAATGTTGCGATAACTGAACTACACATCCATTTTGCGGCGTCTATCCGTGCGGTAGACGCCGCTTTTTGGGCTTTTCAGCGGAATTTTTTGAAAAAATTTCGCCAAAATACTTTACTTTGTTAAACTGTTACTATATAATAGTGTAGTATGATTTGCAAAATCAAATATATTATTGGAGGAATCACAATGAAAAAGATTCTTGCGCTGCTCATGGCAGGCGCAATGACTGTAGCGGCTTTTGCCGGCTGCAGCGCGAACAACCAATCGTCCGCAGGTACCAAAAATGAGGGAGCTACCACCGATTCTGCTGACGCCAATATGTCTGACTATACCTTAGCCCAGTCCAAGGGCAGCCTGACCATCGGCATCACTTACTTTGAGCCGATGAATTATATCGGCAAGGACGGCAAGCTGACTGGTTTCGAGACAGACTTTGCCACGGCTGTCTGCAAGGAACTCGGCGTCAACGCGGAGTTTCAGGAAATCGAATGGGATTCCAAGGAGATTGAGCTCAACGCCAAAACGATTGACTGCATCTGGAATGGTCTGACCATCACCCCCGACAGAGAGGCGAACATGAGCATCTCCATTCCCTATATGCAGAACAAGCAGGTCATGGTGGTCAAGGAAGAAAACGCCGATAAGTACAAGACTGCGGAAGGTCTGAAGGACGCTAAGGTGGTTGCCGAGGCAGGCTCCGCCGGTGAAGAGGTCGCAAAAACCGACGAATTCTTCAAGGACGCCAAGTATACTCCCGCCGATTCTCAGGCGAAGTGCCTGCTCGAAGTCAAGTCCGGCACCTCCGACGTCGCCATTATTGACTATGTAATGTCCATCGGCACTCTCCGTGAAGGTTCCGACTACGCCAACCTCACCATGGTACCGGATAAGGATTTTTCGCCCGAGCTGTACGGTATTGCCTTCCGCAAGGGCAGCGACCTCACCAACAAGGTCAACGAGGTAATCATGAAGCTGTACACCGACGGCACGCTTACCGAGATTGCGAAGAAGTACAACCTCGAAGACCAGATTCCCGTAATTAATAACGCTTCCTGATGGACGCTTTCTGGAACGTAACACTGGAATTGCTGAAGGGCTTCGGACAGAACTGCATGATTTTCGGTCTGACCCTTCTCATGGCAATTCCGCTTGGTTTAATCATTTCCTTTGGCTCACGCACCAACTTTTTGCCGCTGAAGGCGGTGGTGCGGACATTTGTCTGGATTATCCGCGGTACACCGCTGATGCTCCAGCTGTTTGTCGTATTTTACATCCCCTCTTTAGTCTGGGGCATCTCCTTTGACCGTATGACAGCGGCGATTATCGCCTTTGTCATCAACTACGCGGCGTATTTCTCCGAAATTTTCCGCGGCGGCATCGAAGCGATTCCCAAGGGACAATATGAGGCGGGACAGGTGCTGGGCATGAAGAAAAGTCAGATTTTCTTCAAAATTGTGCTCATGCAGGTCATCAAGCGCATCGTTGCGCCGATGAGCAATGAAATCATCACCCTCGTCAAGGACACCTCGCTGGCACGTGTGATTATGGTTCCCGAAATGCTCAAGGCTGCCGAGCGCTTCACGGTGCAGGGCTTAATCTGGCCGCTGTTCTATACCGGCGTGTTTTTCCTGATTTTCAACGGCGCGCTTTCCTTGCTTTTCCGTTTCATCGAGAAAAAGCTCGACTATTATAAGGGTTAAGGGGGAAACGATATGCTACAGGTTGAAAATATCCGCAAAAGCTTCGGCAGAAACGAGGTTCTCAAAAATATCAGCTTCTCGCTCAAAAAGGGCGAGGTGCTGGCGATTATCGGTTCCTCCGGCTCCGGAAAAACCACGCTGCTGCGCTGTCTGAATTTCTTGGAAACACCGCAGGGCGGCAAAATTTCCGTTGGCGGCAATGTGCTTTTCGACGCGGAAAACCCTTCTTCTCAAAAAGAGAGCGAAATTCGCCGCAACCGTCTGCATTTCGGTCTGGTGTTTCAGAATTTCAATCTTTTTCCGCAGTACAAGGTGATGGAAAATATCATCCTTGCGCCGACGCTGATGGCGAAGGAGCAGCTGCGGCTCAACGGTTCCTATAAGGGCGCTTCCACCATGAAACAGGCGCAGCAGGCAATCCGCGAAGAAGCCGAAGTGCTGCTCAAAAAGGTCGGACTTGCCGAAAAGCGCGACGCTTATCCCTGTGACCTCAGCGGCGGACAGCAGCAGCGCGTCGCCATTGCGCGCGCTTTGGCGCTCAATCCCGATATCCTCTGCTTTGACGAGCCGACCTCCGCGCTTGACCCCGAGCTGACCGGAGAGGTGCTCAACGTCATCAAAGGTCTCAAAAGCTCTGACAGCACCATGATTGTCGTCACTCACGAAATCGGCTTTGCTCACGACGTCGCCGACCGTATTATTTTTATGGACGGCGGTCTGATTGAGGAAGAGGGCACACCGCAGCAGGTCATCGACAATCCGCAGAGTGCGCGTACAAAAGAATTTTTGGCTCGCTTCAATCAATTCGGCGACTAATAAGTTTTTCAAGGACAGCTTCGGCTGTCCTTTTTTTGTGAGATTGCACAAAAAACAGCGCCATATTTCTGTTGGTATATTATTCCTTTTTGTGGTATGATAAAATTGACAGATTTGTCACAGTGCAAAAGGAGGAGTGTTTATGAAAAAGACAACCAAACGCGTCATGTCCGTCTTGCTGACCGTTTTGTTATTGGCAGGCTTGACGGCAACCGTACCGGCGGCGGAAGCCGCTGTCACCCGAACGCAGGCAGGGGTTTATTATGAAAAGCTGCGCGATATTGTGATGAACCCGAACCGCTATTTAGCGTATACATCCACGGAGGATATTGAGAATTATTCCACCTACGCGGTAGCCGATATTGACGGCGACGGCAGCGATGAGCTGTTGGTGCGTCTGAGCAACGGCATAGTGGTGTCGCAGTCGCTGATGGTCTGGAAATACAACACCGACAGCACACTGACGCAGCTCACCTCTCTCAGAAGGATTGGCTTTCTCTGCGAATTTTACAAAAACGGCTACGCAATCGGAAAGCCGTCGCATAATCAAACGCCCGGTGATACCATCTACCCATACAGCGTGTATCGGTTTGATATTGACAGTGATACGTGCACGACGGTCTATTCCGCCTACTGTGCCGATAAAAACACAACCTATCTTAACCAGTATCATTCCTATGAAGACTTGGATCAGGACGGCGTAATCTATTACATCAATGATGAGGCAATGACAAAGGCGGAGTACGACGCGGTGGTCAACCGCTATGTACCTGCCCGAAACCGATTGAATGTGCAGTGGAAAAAGCTGACCTACGCCAATATCCAGACCGTCAGACAGATTACCGTTCCCACACCGCAAATTACTTCTCTCACCTCGGATGAAAACGGCATTGCTATCCGTTGGCAACCCGTCGAAGGCGCCTACGCCTACCGCGTTTACTACAAAAACAGCGAAGGCGAGTGGCGGCGCTTCAACGGCGACATCCGCGGAACCGCGCGACTGGATACCGGCGTGAAGTACGGCAGAGCTGAAACCTATACCGTCCGTGCGGTTGATGCGTACGGAAATTTAATCAGCGGCTATAAAGCCTCCGGCTGGACGACGACCTACGGCGTTGCCACACCGCAGATTACCGGTCTGAAATCCGATGAAAAGGGGATTCATATCAGCTGGAGCAAGGTCAGCGGCGCCTCTACCTACCGCGTTTATTATATCAACAGCAAGGGCGAGTGGGCGCGTTTCAAGAGTGATATCAAGGGTACTACGCTCCTTGATACCGGCGTCAAGTACGGCAGAGCGGAGACCTATACGGTTCGCGCCGTCAACAAGAAGGGCGATGTGATGAGCGGCTACAAGTCCTCCGGCTGGACAACGACCTACAGCGTCGCGACGCCTGTCATCACAAGCCTGAGAAATACCGCCAAGGGCATTCAGATTTCATGGCAGAAGCTTGACGGCGTTTCCACCTACCGCGTCTATTACAAAAACAGCAAGGGCGAGTGGGCGCGCTTCAAGAACGACGTCAAGGGTACCACGCTCCTTGACACCGGCGTCAAGGTCGGCAGACAGGAGACCTACACCGTCCGCGCCGTGGACACACGCGGCAACCTCATCAGCGACTACTACCATCCCGGCTGGTCGGTCATCTATCAATAATTTTTTCCATCCCAACGGTTTTCCGTTGGGATTTTATTCTGCGCAGAAAGTTATGATTACCTATTGAAAACCGTGGCGTAAAATGCTATAATATCAATAATTATGTGATATAATCAGTATAACTATCGTTTACGGAGGTTTTGCGTATGGCGGTCAAGGTCACTTTACTCAATTACACGCCCGATCCCGAACGGACGGTTGCGATGGCGGCGAAGCTGTGCTATTCTCCGTCGGGTATCGAGGATATCCGCGACGGTCTCACCGAGGAAAAGACCGCGTCGTTTATTGAAATGCTTTCCAACCTCGGCCATGCCAGCCCGATTGAGCACGTCAGTTTTACTTTTGGCATCGAGGGTATCTCACGCGCCTGTTCTCACCAGTTGGTGCGTCACCGCATCGCCTCCTACAGCCAGCAGTCCCAGCGCTATGTGGACGGAACAAAGTTTGATTTCGTCACGCCGCCGGCGATTGCTGAAAACGAAAAAGCGCTTGCCGCCTACGAAAAGGTGCTCGCTATGCAGAGCGAGGCGTATCGCGAAATCCGCGACGCGCTTGTTGCCGGTTACATCCGCGAGGCATCCGGTTTGGACGGCACCGACGCGGAGGTGACGGAAGCCTTCCGGACGCAGGATAAAAAGCGGTACGCCGCCTTTGTCAAAAAGGCGAACGAGGACGCGCGTTTTATTTTGCCCAACGCCGCCACCACCAAAATTGTCTGTACCTTCAACGCGCGGAGCCTGTATAATTTCTTCGCGCATCGCTGCTGCAACCGCGCACAGTGGGAAATCCGCGAGGTTGCCGAGCAAATGCTTTTCGCCTGTCTGAAGGTTGCGCCGCATTTGTTCAAAAACTGCGGTCCTTCCTGCTTGTTCGGACCTTGTCCCGAGGGCACGATGTGCTGCGGCAAAACCAAGGAAGTCCGCGAAAAATATAAAGCATTCGGAAAGTGATACCATGGGAAAAATAATTGTGATAGAAGGCCTCGACGGCAGCGGCAAGGCGACACAGACCAAGCTGCTCTTTGAAAAGCTCAAAAGCCGCGGTATTCCCGTGCGGCGGCTCGAATTTCCCGATTACGACAGTCCGGCGTCCGCGCCGGTGCGGATGTACCTCGGCGGCGAGTTTGGCAGCCGTCCCGAGGACGTCAACGCCTATGCCGCTTCCGCTTTTTACGCGGTGGACAGAATTGCGTCCTTTCTGCGCACATGGAAGGACGATTACCGCGGCGACACGGTGTTTCTCTGTGACCGCTACGCTACCTCGAACATTATCTATCAGATGTCTAAGGTGCCTGCAAGCGAGCGGGAAGCCTTTATCGCGTGGCAAAACGACTTTGAGCACGATAAATTAGGCTTGCCGCGTCCCGACGCGGTGCTCTACCTCGATGTGGAACCGGACGTCTCCCAACGTCTGATGGAGAAGCGCTACGAGGGTGATCTCTCCAAAAAGGATTTGCACGAAAGTAATCTCCGTTTTCTGCTCAATTGCCGCGAAAGCGCGCTCTACGCGGTGGAGCATTGCGGCTGGCAAAAGATTGATTGCTGCGAAAAAGGCGCCATCAAGCCGATTGAAACCATAGCCGCTGCCATTGAAGCTGCGGTAGAAGGAATTTTATGTTAGATTTTCATCCGATTGAAAAGTCAAAAATACCCCTCTACGAGTCGTTCTACGACCGTTCGTCGGCGCTTGGACTCGAGGGCAACTTCGCCAGCGCCTACCTCTGGTCGAGTGAATACAAAATCGGCGTCGCGCTGTTTCACGATACGCTGATTAAGGCATACTATCGCGGCGACGGCACTATCTGGGGCTACTGTATGCCAACGGGGAAAAATGTCGCCGACGCGGTCGAAGCGGTTTTTGCCGACGCGAAGGAGAGAGGACAGCACGCTTATTTCGGCTATCTCTCCCAATCGGAGCGCGACACGCTCGAGGCGATGTACCCCGAACGCTTCCTCTTTGAGCGCAGCACGACCACGCAGGACTATATCTATCTTGCCTCCGACCTCGCGCAGCTCAGCGGTAAAAAATATCACGCCAAGCGCAATCATATTTCCAAATATCACCGTCTGTACGGTGAACCGGATGTCCGCGAAATCACCTCCGAAAATACCGCCGATATGCTCGCGGTCGCGCGTGGGTGGTGCGAGGAAAACGAGCTGAATTACCGTGAAGAAGGGGAGTATGCCGTGCTGTGTGAAGCGGCGGATAATCTGCGCGATTTACAGCTGCGCGGTATCCTGATTTATATAGAAAACAAGCCCGTCGCTTTCGCGCTCGGCAAGGAGCTCTCGGCGGTGTGCTTTGATATCAGCTTTGAAAAGGCGCTGACTGCCTACGATGGCAGCTATGCTGTCATCAACAACGAGTTTGCCAAGCGCCTGACAAGCTATACCTACATCAACCGTGAAGAGGACATGGGACTCGAGGGACTGCGCAAGGCGAAGCTCTCGTATCATCCCGTGCGAATTTACGACCGATACGACGGAGTGCCGCAATGGTAACGTTTCTGCCTGTCGCGGCGTCCGACACGCCGGCACTGAAAGCCCTGTGGCTTGCCTGCTTTGAGGAAAAACCCGAGGCGGTTGACCTGTTCTTCGACCGCTTGACGGCGTACTGTCACGGCTACAAGGCGATGGACGACGGCGCCGTCATTGCCGCGCTCTATTTAGTGGACTGCACGCTCAACGGCAGACAGGCGCATTACCTCTGCGGCGCGTCTACCCGTCCCGATTACCGCCAACGCGGCGTGATGCGCGGCTTGATTGCCTACGCGCTTGACGACGCGAAGCGCAGGGGAGACGTGTTTTCCGTTCTTTGTCCGGCGGACGAAGGCTTGTACCGCTTTTACGGACGTCTCGGCTATCTTGCCAAGTGCGCCGTGCGCACGGTCACGCTGACGCGGCGGGAGTTGGACGCACCGCGAGCCGCTTCAGGAACGCCTGATGTGCAGGCGCTGCAATCCCTGTGCTGTCACAAGAATTTTCTTTTATGGAATAAAGAATACATTGACTTCGCCGCCGCCTACTACGGCGTTTACGGCGTTCAAGCCATCACCTCCGCGGACGCGTTCGCGCTCTGTGAGAAGGAGCGGAGCACCGCAGTGATTTACTACGCGGTTTACCGTGATTTCCAAGCGCTGAAAAGCCTGCTTCAAACGATTGAAGCGGATACCTATATCCTCACAGGAAGCGGCAGTCAGCCGTTGTTTTCCGGTGCGAAGCGATCCGTCAGCGGCATGATATATCCGCTGACGCACGAAAATCCGCCCGATGATGTTTTCATCGGGATTACGTTGAACTGAAAGGAAGTTGTGCTATGTATTACCTGTTTTTAGCGGACGGTTTTGAGGAGACAGAGGCGCTTGCCACCCTCGACGTTATGCGCCGCGCACGCATGAATGTGCAGACAGTCGGCGTGACCGGCGTGTATGTCACCGGCTCACACGGCGTCACCGTTAAGCCCGATATTGACATCGCCGACATCACCTGCGAGGACCTCGAGGGCGTGGTGCTGCCCGGCGGTATGCCCGGCACCATCAACCTCGGTAACAGCAAGGCTGTCATTGACTGCGTTACCCACTGCTTCGAAAACGGCTGTCTCACCGCTGCCATTTGTGCGGCGCCGTCTATCCTCGGCAAGCTCGGTTTCCTTGTCGGCAGAACCGCCACCTGCTTCCCCGGCTTTGAGGGCGAGCTCAAGGGCGCTGTTGCCACAGGCGCGCACGTCGAAACCGACGGCCATGTCATCACCGGCAAGGGTGCAGGCTGCGCGATTGAGTTTGGTCACGCCATTGTTGCCTACGCTATCGGCAAAGCCGAGGCGGACAAGGTAATTGAGGAAATGCAATGTCTTTAATTAACGTGAGAGACCGCAAGCGCGAGCTGCGCGCGCGATTTCGCCGTTACCGCGCGGAGTGTCCGCCGGCACTTAAGCGTGAGCTGGATCAAAAGCTTTTTGAGCGCTTTACCGCCTTGCCGGAGTACCGGCAGGCAGATGTGCTGCTTGCCTACATTTCACGCGGAATAGAGTGTGACACCGCACCGATCATCCGTGACGCGCTGCAAAAGGGGAAGCGTGTCGCGGTGCCCAAGTGCCGTGAGCATACGAATGAAATCGACTTTTATTTCATACAATCCTATGACGACCTGCGTGTCGGCAGATACGGCGTCATGGAGCCGGACTCCGCTGTCTGTGAGCAGGCAGAGGATGTTTCACGCGGGCTGTGCTTAGTGCCCGGGCTGGGCTTTGACTTGCTCGGCTATCGCCTCGGCTTCGGCGGCGGCTATTACGACCGCTTTTTGTCGGGCTTCGGCGGCACAACTGTCGGCGTCTGCTACGCCAAATGTACCGTCGGTGAGCTGCCGCGCGGTGTGTTTGACCGCGCGGTCGATATTGTGATCACCGAGAAATTCTGCAACCGTACACAGCGCTGAGAGTTCCGCGCAAGCGGCAGATAAAGGAATGAGTTTTATGAGTAACGATAACAACAACAATTCGCTGGAAGAGCAGCGCCGCCGCAAGGCGGAAAGCTTCCGTTTGAATATCCGCGACGATTATGACGACGACGGTGAATCCGGCGCCCACAACGAGCCGGAGGAAATCAGCTCCTACAGCGGCGAGGACGTCAAGGATCAGATTGCGCGCGAGTCCAAGCGTTCCCTCAAACGCAAGCGCAAGGAAGAGAAGCGCGAGCTGCGCGCGCGCAACCGCCGCAACCGCCGTGTGTTCCGTATTGCCTGGCTGGTTTCCGTCGCGCTGGTCGGCGGCGCCATTGCGGCGTTCCTGATTACGGGCATGAACGACCTGCTTGCCGTCAACCGCAAGGACAACACTACCGTCACCGTGCAGATTCCCAAGGATCCCACCATTGATACTGTCACCGAAGCGCTTGCCAAAAGCGGTGTAATCGGTGAGCCGACGTACTTCAAGATGTACGCCACCATCACCAAGTCCAACGACTTTTCGCAGGGCACCTATGAGCTGACCAAAAACATGGACTACCAGGCGATTATCTCCAATTTGGAGGGCAATTCACGCCGTACCGACACGGTCGAGGTTACCATCATCGAGGGTATGAGCGTGGTGGAAATCGCGGACAAGCTTGTGGAGGAAAAGGCGATTGCCGACAAGGAGGAGTTCCTCAAGCTCTGCGCCTCCAACGACTTCGATGATGATTTTTCCTTCCTCAAGAGCATCACCAACAGCTCCGAACGCTACTACAAGCTGGAAGGCTATCTCTATCCCGATAAATACGAATTTTACCAGAACGACGATCCCAAAAGCGTCATCTACAAGCTTCTCAACAACTTCGAGAGCCGCTTGTACCGGAAGCAGGATTTCGGCTATGACAAGCTCTATTCCGTCAACAAGATGCTACAGGAGAAGGTCACCGACTATTCGCTCGACGAAATCATGACCATCGCGTCCATCATTCAGGCGGAGGCGGCAAATGTGGAGGATATGTATGTGGTTTCCTCTATCCTGCACAACCGTCTGAATTCCGACGCTTCCGAGGGTGTGGACAAGCTCGGTCTGGATTCCACCAAATACTATCCCTACCGCAGCGAGGACAAGGTGCCGACGGATTTAGTGAAGAACTTCAAGAGCCGCTACGATACCTACGACAGTGTCGGACTGCCGCCGGGACCGATTTGCAACCCCGGTATGGACGCCATCAAGGCCGCCATCCAGCCCTCTGACACCAGCTATTACTTCTTCTGCCATGACAAGTACGGCAACGCTTATTACGCGTCCACCATCTACGAGCATCAGGAGAATCTGGAGTTAATCAATGAGTAAGGCGCCGGAGCTTTTATCGCCTGCCGGTGATTTCGAGAGTCTGCGCGCGGCGCTTGCCTACGGAGCCGACGCAGTCTATCTTGCCGGCAAGCAGTTTGGAATGCGCTCCGCTCCCAAGAATTTTGACCAAAACCAGCTCAAGGAGGCGTGTCTGCTTGCACACGGCATGGGCAGGCGTGTGTACATGACGTGCAATATCCTGCCGCGCAATGATGAGCTCAGCGCCTTGCCCGATTTTCTGTGCTACGCGCAGGAGTGCGGCGTGGATGCGTTCATCATTGCCGACCTCGGTATTCTCGATATGGCGAAGCAATACGCTCCCAAGGTGGCGCGGCATATTTCCACGCAGGCAGGCGTGACCAACTACGCCGCCGCCAACGCGCTGCATCAGCTCGGCGCGTCGCGTGTGGTGCTGGCGCGGGAGCTTCCTCTCACCGAAATCGCGGAAATCCGCGCTCATATTCCCGACGAACTGGAAATCGAGTGCTTTGTACACGGCGCCATGTGCGTGTCCTTTTCGGGACGGTGCTTGATTTCGTCGTACCTCACCGGACGCGACGCCAACCACGGCGACTGTGCCCAGCCCTGCCGCTGGAAGTATCATCTGTTTGAGGAAACGCGCGACGGTCAGTTTTTCCCAGTCGAGGAGGACAACACCGGTACCTACCTCTATAATTCGCGCGATATGTGCATGATAGAGCACATTCCCGAGATGGTGCAGGCAGGCATTTCAAGCTTCAAAATCGAAGGCAGAGCCAAATCCGCCTATTATACCGCTGTTACCACCAACGCCTACCGCCACGCCATCGACGATTTTTGCACGATGGGGGAGGCGTATCAATTACAGCCGTGGATTCGCGAGGAGCTGGAAAAAATCAGTCACCGCGCGTACAGCACCGGCTTCTATTTCGGACACGAGCCGGGACAGGCGGTGCACAGCGGCGGATATATCCGGCACTACAACCAGTGCGCGGTGTGTGAGGAGCAAAGGAGCGACACCACCGCCATCATTACCCAGCGCAACCGCTTTTTTGTCGGCGACACGCTCGACGTTTTGCCGCCGAGCGGTATTCCGCTGTTGGTCAGGTGTCTTTCGCTGACCAATGAAGCCGGCGAGCGTGTGGACAGCGCGCCGCACCCGATGGAGCGGCTGCTCATCGAAACCGACCGCCCCATACCTGCCGGTTCCGTGCTCAGAATCAAAACAGCATAAAATCAACTTACATAAAAGGAGTAATCAGAACAATGCAGTGGACAGGATTAAACGAACTCAGAGAAAAATTCCTGACGTTTTTCGAGTCGAAGGGATGCCTGCGGCTTCCCAGCTTTTCCCTCGTTCCCAAGGATGACAACAGCCTTCTGCTGATCAACAGCGGAATGGCGCCGATGAAGAAGTATTTTACCGGCGAAATCACACCGCCGCGCAAGCGCGTTACGACCTGCCAGAAGTGCATTCGCACCCCTGACATCGAGCGCGTTGGCATCACCGCCCGTCACGGCACCTTTTTTGAGATGCTCGGCAACTTCTCCTTCGGCGACTACTTCAAGCGCGAAGCGACCGCGTGGGCATGGGAATTCTTCACCAAGGTGCTCGAAATGCCCGAGGAAAAGCTCTATGTCTCCATTTATCAGGACGACGACGAGGCTTATGATATCTGGACAAAGGAGGTCGGCGTTGCTCCTTCCCATATGGTGCGTCTCGGCAAGGAGGACAACTTCTGGGAGCACGGCTCCGGTCCCTGCGGCCCCTGCTCGGAGATTTACTTCGACAGAGGCGACGAGCACGGCTGCGGCAAGCCCGACTGTCACGTCGGCTGCGAGTGCGACCGTTTTGTCGAGGTCTGGAACCTTGTATTTACCCAGTTTGAGAGCGACGGCAAGGGCAATTATACACCGCTTGACCACCCCAACATCGACACCGGCATGGGCCTCGAGCGCCTCGCTTGTGTCATGCAGAACGTTGATAACCTTTTCCTTGTCGATACCGTGCAGAATATCATGAAGCACATTTCACGCATTACGGGCGTGGAGTACGGCAGAGATGAAAAGAGCGATATTTCCCTGCGCGTCATCACCGACCATATCCGCAGCACTACCTTTATGATTGGCGACGGCGTTATGCCATCCAACGAGGGCAAGGGCTATGTCCTCCGCCGCCTGCTCCGCCGCGCGGCGCGTCACGGCAGACTGCTTGGCTATCACGAGCCGTTCCTCTATCAGGTCTGTGATACCGTCATTCAGGAAAACCTCTCCGCTTATCCCGAGCTTGCCGAAAAGCGCGAATTCATCACCAAGGTCATCCGCGTCGAGGAGGAAAGCTTCGCAAAAACCATCGACCAGGGCTTCAAAATGCTTCAAAGCCTGATTGACGATGCCAGCGTGAAGATGATCAGCGGCGAGGACGCCTTCAAGCTCAATGATACCTACGGCTTTCCGATTGATCTCACCCGCGAGATTCTCGCGGAGCAAGGCATTCAGGTGGATGTGGAACGCTTCCATGAACTGCTTAAGGAGCAGAAAAAGCGCTCCCGTGACGCGCGTAAAAACGCCGGTGCGGACGCTTGGATTTCCGACAACACCGACCTCTCCGACATTCTCCCTACCAACTTTGTCGGTTACACCGATTTGACCGCCGAGGCGAAGATTCTTGCCATCATCAAGGATGGTGAGCGTGTCGAAACCGCCGGCGAAGGCGAGAGCGTCGCGCTTGTCCTCGACACCACTCCCTTCTATGCCGAGAGCGGCGGACAGGTGGGCGACACCGGCGTCATCTCCGGCGAGGGCATTACGGTCGCGGTTGAAAACACCACCAAAGATATTTCCGGCACGATTTTCCTGCATTCCTGTTTGGTGAAGGAGGGCGGCGTTGCCGTCGGCGAAACCCTGACCGCCTCTGTGGACGAGAACAGACGCGGTGATATTATGCGCAACCACACCGCCGCGCATCTTCTGCAGGCGGCGCTGCGCGAGGTGCTGGGCACTCATGTACAGCAGGCAGGTCAGCTTGTCAGCGAAAACCTGCTTCGTTTTGACTTCACACATTTTGAAGCGATGACCGCCAAGCAGCTCCTTGCGGTGGAGGAGCTGGTCAACCGCAAAATCTTTGACGCCATTGAAGTCCGGACACGCGAGCTGCCCATCGAGGAAGCCAAAAAGCTCGGCGCCATGGCGCTCTTCGGCGAAAAGTACGGCGACGTGGTGCGCGTCGTCAGCGCCGGCGACTTCTCTGTCGAATTCTGCGGCGGTACCCATGTTGACAATACCGCGAAGGTCGGATTATTCAAAATCCGCCAGGAAGGCTCTGTCGCCGCGGGCGTCAGACGTATCGAAGCGGTCACCGGCATCGGCGTGCTGCATTACCTCAACAACGCGATCGCGATGATTACAGGCGTTGCCGAGGTATTCAAGAGCAATCCCAAGGCGCTGCTCGAAAGCGCGCGCCGTGCGGAGCAGCTGATGAAGCAGCAGGCAAGGGAAATTGCCGACCTCAATGCCAAGCTTGCCGCCAACCGTCTTGATGAGTTCATGGGCAACGCGGAGGAGGAGAACGGTGTTAAAATCGTTACCGGCTTCCTCAAGGGCGCCAACGCCGACGTGCTGCGCGATATGTGCGGACGTGCCAAGGACCGTGACAGCGCGGTTGTCGCAGTAATCGCTTCCGCTGTTGACGGCAAGGTCACCTTTGCGGCAGCCTGCGGCAAGGACGCGCTTCAGAAGGGCGCCAACGCCGGCAGAATCGTCAAGGCGGTCGCGCAGAAGGCAGGCGGCAACGGCGGCGGCAAGCCCGATATGGCAATGGCAGGCGCCAAGGATGAGAGCAAGATAACGGAAGCGCTGGCTGCGGTCAAGGCAACGGTATTGTCCATGCTGAAATAACATAAATTATCCCAATATTGGGAAAATAAGCCTATAAGTGTTAAAAACTCACAATTCTGAGAGTAGATAATTGTGAAATCAGTCAGTCAAAAAATTCAAAAAAGTATTGAAGTTTTGTAACTTTTATTGTATAATTATTGTACTGAGATTTAAATATTCTCGGATGAACGATTTATTTTTAGGAGGAGATTTCAAAATGTTCAAGAAAATCGCAAGCGTTATTCTTGCGGCTATGATGGTTACCGGCACTGCTGCTGTTGCTGCGAGCGCTGCTGAAACCGATGAAGCTGTTGCTGCTGCTGATGAGTCTGTCGTTGCCGCTGCTGATGATTCCGCTGTTGCTGCTGCGGACGATTCCGCTGTTGCCGCTGCTGATGATTCCACTGTTGGCGCAGGCAACAAGGTTTACTTTGAAGTTAATCCCGATCTGTGGAAGACCTTCAAGACCGTAGGTATTTATCTTTATGAGCACAACGGCGATCCCTTGATTACATGGTCTGCAAAGAAAGGTTATATGACTAACGATGGCGATAATAAATGGTCATATGATTTTGAAGCCAGGGGAATTACCATTGAAAGCGGAAAACAGTATGGTCTTATTTTCTGGACTGATTCAGGATTGCAAACATGCGACATCATTTTCGATTCTAGCGTCATGGGCGACACCGCTTATTGCACAGGCGACAAGGTTGAAAACGCAGTTGACTCCAACAAGACGAGCTACTATGTAAAGTGGAAGGCAGCTGATTCTTCCAAGTACGCACCGCCCCTCTGCATTACCTCTCTCGGTAACATTATTGGTGAGGCACTTTGGGAAGGTGAAACAAAGTACTCTATGTTTGTAAACTTCATTAAGTCTGATGGTAAGGATGGTCTTTCTAACGCACTTACGTACAACGGCAAGACTGCTCAGCAGACTCTTGACGATATCGCTGCTTCTTGGGGTCTCAGCCAGGACGACATCGAGAAGGCTATCAAGGAAGCAGGCAAAGAAGGTCAGGTAGACTGGAAAAAGTCCAGCTCTTCCGCTTCTGAGAG
>JAFUUV010000046.1 GCA_017471345.1 Ruminococcus sp. | reverse complement strand
TGGCAGATGGCGATGGCGAGCGCGTCGGCGGTGTCATCGGGCTTGGGCACCTCGTCAAGATGCAGCAGGCGGCGCGTCATTTCCATGACCTGCGGTTTTTTCGCCTTGCCGTAGCCCGTGACCGCGGTTTTGACCTGCAAAGGTGTATACTCAAAAATGGGGATGTGCAGTTTTTGCGCCGCCAACAGCGTGACGCCTCTCGCCTGCGCGACCTTGATGGCGGTGGTGCGGTTGGTCTGAAAATACAGACGCTCCACGGCGACCGCGTCCGGACGGCACCGGCTGAGAATGGCGGTCAGCTCGTCGAAAATCAGCGCCAGCCGCTCGTTGAAATCCGTATGCGCCTGTGTTTCCACCGAACCGTAGCCGATTGCCTTATACTGATTGGACTGAAAGCTGACGGCACCCCAGCCGACAATTGCGTAGCCCGGGTCGATTCCGAAAACCACCAAATCAATTCCCCCGAAAAATGGCATAATAATGCATAATAAATTACATTCCTATTCATTATAGCACAAAGGAATGTGTTTAGCAATAGGGCACTTCTAAAAATATAGAGTTGTTCTCAGCTATCTGTTTTTAGAGGTACCGTTTAATGATTTCTGCTTTTTCAGCGTAATGGTATCGCCGCAGAAGC
Organism: Ruminococcus sp.; assembly: GCA_017471345.1. Classification (GTDB taxonomy): domain Bacteria; phylum Bacillota; class Clostridia; order Oscillospirales; family Acutalibacteraceae; genus Ruminococcoides. Next base: position 7,096 of record JAFUUV010000046.1, on the reverse strand, counting down.
CAAGCTCCAGCTCATCGCCCATGGGCAGGTAGGAAAAGCCGTAGTTTTGCGACAGCGACGGCACGAAGATGACAAACTGCTCGGTGTCGGCGATGAAATTCCCCTTGATTTCAGCGGTTTCTCCGGCGCTTTCCATGCGCAGGCAGGCATGGTCGCCGTCAAAGGAAAGGCTGACCTGCGCGCCGCCGTCCAGCGTTGCCTGCCAGTCGGCGTTTTGCAGCTCGTCAATGACGCCGGAGGCGCTTTGGGTACAGCCGGCACAAAAAAACGCCGCGAAGAGCAGCGGCAACACGACAAATTTTTTCATTTTATTCACTCCCTCTGCTATAAACTATTCTTGGGAAAGGTTTCTTATTACAGTTTTGTTAAAATTCTTGAAAAGCATTATCAATTTTGCTATAGTCATCATGAAACGGAGTGATTGGTTTGCAGCGTGAAATTTGCAGTCCATGCAATATCTTTGAGGAAAACGGCAAGGTGATGCAGGCAGGATGGGCACGGACGCCGGTATTTATCCGCAACGAAGAACAGAGCAAGTCCCTTTCGCGTCACTGTGAGCGCGAGGTGTTCTTCGTCAATAACAGCGAGGTATCGCTGTATCTCGCCGTTGAAAACTACGCCAGGGAATTCGCCATCAAAATCGCGGTTGCCGATTTGCTGCACGGCGGCGTCATCAGCGACTATGTGCGCAAAAAAACGCACTTTACGCGCTATACCCTGCCAAACGGCGAAACCGGCGGCAGGTTTGACTACGAGGATAAGGACATTCGCTTCATACTGAGCGATACCGTGAACGGCAGACTACTGCAATGCGCGTTTTCGGGCTTCGGCGGCAGCCATCCGTTTGCCTGCAAACTAACACTGCGCGCGGACGCGACAGAGAGTCTGAACGAAATCGCGCCCTTTGAGCGCAACCGCAAATATTTTTATTTTAAGCAGTATGACCCGGGCTACACGGCGCTGGGAACCATCAAGGTCGGCAGCAGAGAATATTCCTTAAACGAAAATACTACCCGTGCCTATCTGGACAAAACACACTTTTTCAAGCCGCGTGAGCACAACTATCAGCGGCTTTCGGCGGACTGCACCCTTGGCGGCAAGCGGTTTTCGCTGAACCTCGCGAGCCGTGTCGGCGACAACCGCTACGGCAACGAAAACTGCTTTTTCTACGGCGGCAAGCTCGAAAAGCTTTCGCAAATCAGCATCAAGGGGACGCAGAACCGCATTGACCGCCCGTATTATTTTCGCGGCGGTGTGACGGCGGTGGACATCATGTTCAAGCCCTTTACGGTGCAGGGCAAGGCAATGCGCGCGGATATGGGCAGCACTACGGTGGTATTCGGCAGACTGTACGGCCGTATCAACCGCGTGGATTACGACAAGCCGCTGGAGCTGGACAACGCGCAGGCACACATGATTTTTTCAGAATTTTGACTATTCCGCCTTGCAAACCCCAACAAATTATGCTATAATGTCCTTAATACTTAGTAATTTGGTGGGATTATTATGAAAATTTCGACTAAGGGACGTTACGCGCTGCGGATGCTGCTTGATTTGGCGGAACATAAGCAGGACGGCTACATTGCGCTGAAGGATATCGCGAAGCGACAGGGTGTTTCCAAGAAATATCTGGAACAGATTATCCCCGTGCTGAACCGCTCGGATATTCTCAACGCCAACCGCGGCTATCAGGGCGGCTACCGCCTGGCAAAGGAGCCGAGCCAGTACACCGTCGGTGATATTCTCCGGCTGACAGAGGGCAGCATCGCGCCGGTCGCGTGCCTGGATCACACTCCCGTCGGCTGCGAGCGCGCCGCCGAATGTGTCACCCTGCCGCTGTGGAAGGGCTTGAACAAGGTCATCAACGAGTATCTTGACAGCGTCACCCTGCAGGATTTGCTTGATAACCAACAGGAGTTTTACGCCAACGATTATGTCATTTAAAAAGTAAAACGCTATGCGCCGCGCATAGCGTTTTTTTGACTTGTTTTTTATGACTTTTGAATTTCTCCCTCCGAAGGCGCCGAAAACCTCGCGAAGATAGAAATGGTGCTCAGAAAGCTGATGAGAATATACAACAGCAGCGCCAGCAGAGAGCCAAGCGAGAGCAGGTTGACCGTGACGATGGTGAGAATGGATACCACGCCCGCCAGACAGCAGATGATGGAAACGATATTCTTCATATTGCTCTGACGGTCGAGCACGCAGAAGAAAAAGCCGATAATCGGGATGATGACAAAGATGAAATTCAGCGGAATCATCCTGTGACTGCCGAAAACTCCGCCGACTGCAAGCCGATTTCATTGCCGGCGCCGAGTGCGCTGAGCATCTCAAACACGGAGTTGGAAAACAGCTTGCCGTCCATGACATACTGGTAATACGGCATAGAGCAAAGCACAATTTGCAGCAAATACATAATCCACAAGGCGGTACGCAAGCCCTTGCGGGTTTTATTCTCGGGAATTTTTTTCATAGCTTCCTCCAATGACAAAAATTTACAGGAAATATTGTACCACAAAACTTCGATTTGCACAATAGGAAATTTTATGATATAATAAAACTCTAATTTTTCACAAAGGAGATTACTATGAGTTATATTAACGAAAGCATTATTTACAATATCTACCCCCTGGGCTTCTGCGGCGCTCCGCGTGAAAACGACGGTCAGCTGCAGTACCGTTTGGATAAAATTTACGACTGCATAGACCATTTCAAGCATCTGGGCATCAACGTGCTGGTGTTCAATCCGCTGTTTGAAAGCTCACGCCACGGCTACGACACCATTGACTACCGCCGTGTGGACTGCCGCCTCGGCGACAACGAATCCTTCAAGAAAATCTGCGCGACACTGCGCGAAAACGGCATCCGCGTCATTCTCGACGGTGTGTTCAACCACGTCGGCCGCGACTTCTTCGCCTTTAAGGATGTGCAGGAAAAGAAGTGGGACTCCCGCTACTGCGGATGGTTTCAGAACCTCAACTTCGACGGCAGAAGCCCCTACGGCGATCCCTTCTGGTATGAGGGCTGGGCAGGTCACTACGATCTGGTCAAGCTCAACCTGCAAAACGACGAGGTGGTCAGCTATCTGCTCGGCTCGGTGGAGATGTGGATGGACGAGTTCGGCATTGACGGTCTGCGCCTTGACGCGGCGGACGTGATTGACGTCAGCTTCTTCAAAAAGCTCAAGAACCTGTGCAAATCCAAAAAGCCTGACTTCTGGCTGTACGGCGAAATCACCCACGGCGATTACAACCGCCTCGCCAACAGCGAAATGCTGGATTCCGTCACCAACTATGAGTGCTACAAGGGCATTTATTCGAGCCATAACGACCACAACTACTTTGAAATCGCCCACTCCCTCAACCGTCAGTTCGCGAACGGCGGCATTTATCAGAACATCTATACCTATAACTTTGTCGACAACCACGATGTCAACCGTGTGGCAAGCGTTCTGCGCGACAAAAACCACCTCAACAACGTTTACACGCTGTTGTACACCATGCCCGGCGTGCCGTCGATTTACTACGGAAGCGAGTACGCTGTCGAGGGCAAGCGGACGCGTGACAGCGACTACGACCTCAGACCGTGTCTTGACCTCAACAACATTCCGAACGCCAACTATGCGCTCTGCGAGCACATTGTCCGTCTCGGCAAGGTCAGACTGGCACTCGAGGCGCTGAAATACGGCAAGTTTGAGAATGTCAACATCATGAATGAAAAGTTGGTTTACAAGCGCTATACCGACAACCAGACCGTGTTTGTGCTGTTCAACCTGACCGACCATGAGGAGCGCGTCGGCTTTGACAGCCGCTGCAACGCGAAGCTCACCGACGTACTCAACGGCAACCAGGTATTTGACTGCAACGGCTGGTGTGAGCTGCCGGTGCCTGCGTATTCCACCAGGATTTTAGTGGTAAACGACGGCAGCTTCCGCGTGGATACAGACGGAGAAAACACCTCCGCTCCCGTCAGGGACGTCAAACCGCTGCAAGAGCAGGAAGCGGAGGTCGGCGCCTGCTACCGCCACTGCAAGGGCGGCGAATACAAGGTCACTGCCATTGCCGTACATTCCGAAACCAACGAAAAGCTTGTGATATATGAGTCATTGTCCGACGGCGCTGTCTGGGCAAGACCGTACAAAATGTTCTGCGAGGTCATTTGGAAGGACGGACAGCAGGTGCGCCGTTTCGAAAAAATATGAAAATCAAAATACTCATCGGCGTCGCGGCGCTGATTTTCCTGGGCGGCGTGATAGCAAGCGTGGTCATGCTGCAGGCGCCGCATAAAAACAAGGTCAACATTTTGCGCGACGGCAAGGTGCTGTACTCACTGGATTTGTCGAAGGAGGAGAACCGCCGCTTTGAAATTCCCTACGGCGACAGCAGCAACACCGTGGAAATCAAGGACGGCAGCATCCGCGTCTGCGAGGCGGAATGTCCCGACAAAACCTGTGTACATACAGGCTGGCTGCGCTCATCGGCGATGCCGATTGTCTGTCTGCCGAACCATCTTGTCATCGAGTTTGCCGGCACCGACGGCGAAATCGACGCGCTTGCGGGGTGATTGCATGAAGCCCCGAAGAATTGCGGAGCTCGCCGTGCTGACGGCGGTCTCGCTGATTTTATTTATTGTGGAACTGCAAATTCCCTCACCCTTCCCCATTCCCGGCATCAAGCTGGGACTGGCGAATATCATCACCGTCTACGCGGTCTATCATTACCGCGCGGCGGAAACCGCGATGATGGTGGCGGTGCGGCTGCTGCTCGGCGCACTGTTCAGCGGTAATTTTGCCGCGCTCATCTACAGCGTTACCGGCAGTACACTGTGCCTTGCCGGAATGCTGCTGCTGCGCTTTGTCATTGACGAAAAGCACCTATGGCTGGCAAGCGTATTCGGCGCGGTGCTGCACAACACCGGTCAGATGGCGGCAGCGCTCGCGCTGACGCAGACCTTGGGCTTGCTCGCCTACTACCCCTTCCTGCTGGTAGCAGGCTGTCTTGCCGGACTGTTCACCGGACTTTGCGCCCAGCTGCTGATACCGCGGCTGCGCAAAATAAAAAAGGAATGACATCTCTCCTTTCATCATAGTATTTACGGATGAAAGGAGATTTTTCTATGCCTGATTACAGCCAAAAAATCAGCGGCGAAACGCCGTTCAAGCCGGAATACGATGAATTTGTGCGCGAATACCCCGGGCGCGGTTCGCTGAAGGTGCAGACCAGCGTCGCGAGCGAGGCGTTCCCGATTGCGGGCGCGTTTGTGGACGTCGTCCTGTGCTACAAGGGCAAGCGATATTCAATTTATCACGACGTCACTGACGACTCGGGGATTGTCAATGAAATTGTCCTGCCGTCGCGGCTGAACGCCGCCACCCAATCGCCCGACTCCGCCGCCCTGGGAGAACCGGAATATCTGATTTCTATCTACCATCCAAGCTTTGACGAAATCATCGACGCGCCGGTGACCATTCACGACCGCGTGGAGACCATTCTGCCCATCAGCCTGAATCCTACCAACGGACAGACGGAGGGCTGACCATGGCGACAACACCGGTGATTCCAAAAACCATCACAGTCCATCTCGGACGGCCAAACGCGCCTGCGGAAAATATCACCATCGCGTTTTCCGATTACATCAAAAACGTCGCCTCCAGCGAGATTTATCCCACCTGGCCGGAAGCGGCGATTCGCGCGAATATTTTGGCGCAGATTTCGTTCGCGCTCAACCGCGTGTATACCGAGTACTACCGCAGCCGCGGCTATGACTTCGACATCACCAACAACACCGCCTTTGACCAGGCATACACCAAGGACGGCGAGGTGTTTGAGAACATCAGCCGCATTGTGGATGAAACCTTCAACAACTATCTTGTCCGCACCGGCAGTGTGGAGCCGCTGTTTGCGCAGTTCTGCGACGGCTACAACACCACCTGTCCCGGGCTGTCGCAATGGGGCACGGTCAGCCTTGCCAACAACGGCATGACGCCGCTCGATATTCTGCGCTATTACTACGGCGACAACATCAGCATCGTCTACAACGCGCCCATCAGCGACGAAACGCAGTCCTACCCGGGAATCGCGCTGCGCAGAGGCAGCTTCGGCGACGACGTGGTGACCGTCAAGCGCGAGCTGAACCGCATTGCGCAGAACTATCCGGCGATTCCGCGCATCCGCTTTCTCAACGGCGTATTCGACCTTGAAACGGAAAACGCGGTCAAAAAATTTCAGGAGATTTTCAGTCTTGACCCCGACGGCATTGTCGGCAAAGCGACGTGGTACAAAATCAAACAGATTTACACCGGCGTCAAACAGCTGTCCGAGCTGACCGGAGAAGGGCTGACCATTTCGGAGGTAGCGCGGCGGTACACGCGCGAGCTGCGTGCCGGCAGTCAGGGCGAGGACGTGGAAGCGCTGCAATACTACCTCGCGTTTATCGGCTATTTTTATCCGTATCTGCCGCCGATTCCGATTACCGGCTATTTCGGCGAGATGACGCGCGACGCGGTGTTTGCCTTTCAGAGCTACTACGGCTTGCCTGTCACCGGCGTGGTGGACGGCAACGTCTTTGCCAAAATCGAGCAAGTCTACCGCGACGCGGTGGCGGAGCTGCCGGCAAATTATCAAAGCGCCATCGGCGAACCCTATCCCGGGCGTTTTCTGACAGAGGGCGACCGCGGCGAGAGCGTGCGCATTATTCAGGGTTACCTCAACAAAATCGGGCAGAATGTGCCCGAAATTCCGGTGATTGCTGTAGACGGGATTTTCGGACCACGTACAAAGGGCGCGGTCATCGCGCTGCAGCAATACCTCGGCATCGAGCAAACCGGCGCCATCGGACCGGTGGAATGGGCGGAAATCGTCACGCTCGGCAACAATCTGTAAAAAATCAGCGGCTCAGGGCATCTGTACCCTGAGCCGCTGCAACAATATACCCCTGTCATCCGAGGCGATGACAAATAATACTATTCTCTGATAGAAAGTAGACAACTTTCTATCAGAGAGAAAACGCTTGGCGCGTTTTCCAATTGCGCAAAAGCGCAATTGCCGTCTTATACAATCTTGACGCGCCTACGGCGCTATTAAAAAGTAGAAAGTCT
>JAFUUV010000045.1 GCA_017471345.1 Ruminococcus sp. | reverse complement strand
TTGAACAGTTGCAGGATGAATAAAACTGACAGGATGATTTCGACAGCTGTATTATTTTTTGTCACGGAGGAAGCACGATGAAGAAGTTCCTTGGCGGCAAAAAATGGACAGCTGTCGGAATCGCGTTTGTATTATTGGTGCTTGTCGGGCTGATTGTCTTAGCGGTTCGGTACTACTTACGAGTCGATATGACGTATTCGCAAACAACCTTCATAGAGGGAGTGTACTCTGTTGACGGTGGCGAGTGGAAGCCGATTGACAATATGCATCCAATCAATGAGCGTTTTCATAAGGTCACCCTGAAAGGAAAACTTTCCGAGAACGCGTTGAAGCTTTTTGAGAATACGACCATTTTCTCTCAAAACGTCTGGTATACGACGAAATCAGCCGACGGAAAACCGGTGTATGAGCTGACCTACCGGAATATGGACGATTTATATAATTTGTATGTGCAGGCAAGCGATAATCCTGATGATCCGATGCTCGACAAGGAAGTTTTTAAGGATAATTATCCGCTTTTTATGTCTGACGAAATTCATTTGCCTGATACGCCCGGTTACCGAACCAATATCGTTTATCAGACAACGCTTCAGTTTCCTGACGCTGACGAACATACGGAGTACATCGTCGAGGTAGAGAACCCCTATTTCTTTGTGAAGCAATCCTTTTCTGATTGCTTTCAGGTGATGTACAGCGAAGCAAACGGCGCTTATCTCCAGTTTTTCTTCGATGTTATGCCGGCTGTGGTGGCGTTTATGCTGGTTTGCTTTTTTGGAATCTTCTTGTTTCCGATTGCAGGCTTCATTCTCGGCAAAATCAATTATAAATATTTCTCCTTCGGCGCGCTCTGCTTTTTCTGGGGCTTGTTCATGATAGGTCATAAAATGGACAACTTCATGAATCTGTGGATTACGGATCCGACGGTTTGCATGGCAATTGAACAGCTGCTCAATTATTGTCTGGTCATCACGGTTTTTGTCTATTTAAAATCCAACCTGACGGGCATTGTAACACGCGCTGTAGCAAATTTGGCGACATTTACCTATATTTTGATTATGATTGCAGCGATAATCCTGCACTTTACTGCCGTACGTGATTTGTATGCCTCTTCGCCGAACCTATATATTTTTACGGCGGCAGGTACCGTCATTATTACGGTACTGCTCTTCACAGAGGTGCGTCATAATTCGCAGGCAGTGATACTCCTTGCGTCATGGACGCCCTTGACGCTGTCGATTATTATCGCCGCGGCAAACTACTATTTCCACTTTACCGATATCCACTTTTACCATTTCGGTTTGGCGGTCACGATGCTCTATCAGATTGTGCGCCTGGTATTTGATTTGCGTAAACAGTATTTGGAATCTATCCGGTATCAGCAGCTGCAAAAGGAGCTGTACGAAGCCAAGGTCAGTGTGATGGTGTCGCAGATTCAACCGCATTTCATGTATAACGCGCTGACGTCTATCGCGATGATGTGCAGCATCGATCCGGAAACAGCACAGGAGGCAACCGTCACCTTTGCCAAATATCTGCGTGGTAATATGGATTCGCTCAAGCAAACCAAGCCGATTCCGTTTGCGCAGGAGCTGGAGCACCTGAAAAAATATCTGTATATAGAAAAGCTTCGCTTCGGAAATAAGCTGAATATCGAGTATGATATTCAAACAAGCGATTTCAAACTGCCGCAGCTCAGTATTCAACCTCTGGTCGAAAACGCCGTAAAGCACGGCGTCGGTATGAAAAAGAAGGGCGGAACCGTGACGATTTCCACACGGGAAACGACTGATGCGTATGAAGTCGTGATTGCTGACGATGGCGTCGGCTTTGACACCACTGCCGAACAGAAGGATGACGGCAGATCGCACATCGGTATGGAAAACACCAAACGGCGCTTGCGGGAGATGTGCGGCGGCGAAGTAATCATAGAAAGTAAAATCGGAGAAGGTACTGTGGCAACAGTGATTCTCCCGAAAGAGGGACAAAATCATGAAGATACTATGTCTTGACGACGAACCCCTGGCGCTGAAAATGCTGGAGGTTTGCGTACAAAAGGTCAAGCCGGACGCGGATATTTTATCCTTTGATGATCAGGACGACCTTCTTGCGGAAGCGGAGAAAAACGGCTGTGACGTCGCTTTTTTAGATATTCATATGCGCGGCATGAACGGTGTGGAGGTCGCGAAGCGTCTTAAACAAAGCAACCCGAAAATGAATATTATCTTTGTTACGGGCTTTTCGGAATACAAGGCGGACGCGATGGATATGCGCGCAAGCGGCTATATCATGAAGCCTGTTACCAAGGAAGAGGTTGCCAGAGAGCTTGAGGATTTGCGCTTCCCGATTATTCCCAAGAATAATACGCTTTTGAAAGTGCAGTGCTTCGGCAATTTTGACGTATTTTTGCCGGATGGTACACCTGTACATTTTGAACGCAGCCGCTCCAAGGAGATTTTTGCGTATTTGGTACACCGTCACGGCAGTTCGTGCAGCACCAGAGAAATTGCCGCCGCGCTGTTTGAGGACGAGCCGTATGATAAAAAGCAGCAGAGCTACCTGCAAACGTTGATTTCGGGAATGATGAAAAGTCTGAAAAAGGTCGGCGCGGAAAAAACGGTCAATAAAAGCTATAACGCGCTTTCCGTCAATCCGGCGCTGCTGGATTGTGACTACTACCGTTTCGCTGAACTTGACGCCGGTGCTGTCAATGCGTACGCCAATGAATACATGAGCCAGTATTACTGGGCGGATTTTATGTTTAATGATTTCTGAGCCTTCTCAAAACAGCTGTGACAGAAAATTTTTTTGAAAAACATCTGTTTTTTCGTTTTTTGTTGTACTTTTGTCATAGTCTGTGTGCTATAGTATAGTCAGCAAGAGGAATACTTACACCTCAGGCAAATTGAAATCATAGGAGGGATATTCATGAAAAGAATGATCGCGTTTTTGTTGGTTGTTGTATTGCTTCTCACGTTAGGCGCGTGCAGCGTGCAAAATCAGAAGCTTCATATCGTCAATCAGAACGAAGACGCTGCGTTCAGTGGCGTTGTGCTGATGACCAAAGACGGACAGACTGTTTATGAAGAGAGCGCCGGTTTTGAGAAGAACAACTCTCAGGAACCAATCACGGTAGATACGCTGTTCTGCATGGGTTCCGTCTCCAAGCAATTTGCCGCAGGCGCAATCCTGATACTGCAGCAAGACGGCGAGTTGAGCGTAGATGATCCGCTGACCAAGTATTATCCGCAATACACCATCGGAAAGGATTTGACCATCCGCCATCTGCTGGATATGCGTTCGGGCATCAAAGAATTCTACGACATCGAGTATATTGACGATGCGTTTACCGAGCTGCCGACCGGTGAGCTGCGAGGCAAGGTTACCAACAGAAACACCGTAGAAGAAAACCGTCAGATTCTCGAGGACTGGATTCTGCGGCAGCCGCTCGAATTTGAACCGGACACCTCGTTCGAGTATTGCAATTCCAATTACTTCCTGTTGGCTCGTATTGTCGAAAAAGTGTCGGGCATGAGCTACAGCGATTATGTCCGCGAAAGGATTTTTGATCCCCTCGGTATGACAAATTCCATGTTCATTGATGAGGTTGATTTCAGAAATGTTCCGCATCTTGCCGCTCCGACGGTGCATCCGCATACTGTTTTTGTCGGCATCACTATGGGCTTGGGCGATATGATTTCCAACGCAAAGGATATTGACCGCTGGCTGTCTTCTCTGAAAACAAACCAGATTCTCACAAAAGAGAGTGTCGAGATGATGTCCACCGACTATACCTCCGATGTTGATGACGAAGACTACGGCTTTGGCATCAGGATGTTCGGAAACGGTCTGTTCCATGCCGGTGCAATCACCACCTACGAAACAATGGTATATACCGATACGGAAACAGGCGTGAATGTTTTTGCCGTGACAAACGACGAACCGAATGTTGATGTCAGCACTTCCGACATGGTTTGGGGATTGGTGGATTCTTTGGAATCCGAAGATTCCGAGGAAGCTGCGGATTTATAATCCGTCCGGCTTCAATGAAAAACGAAACAGCAAGATACAACCGACGTCATGTTAGTATGGCGTCGGTTTTGTCAGCTTACCTGATAGAAGTTGCTAAATTGTAACCAAAAAAAAGAAAAAAACTATGTGCATTTTTACGTTTCTGTGATATAATACCTTTGTCGATTTATGGCAAAAAATAAAATTTCAGAAACGGAGGGCTTTATTTTGCTGTTTAACATCTCATACACAACACTCAATTTCCTGTTTTTTGTGTTAGTGACGATGTTTGTCTATTTCTTATTTCCTGTCAAGAAATATAAATGGACAGTTCTGTTGGCGGCAAGTGTATTTTTCTATGCGGTTGTCGGCTACAAGCTCGCGTATTTTATTCTGTTCACATCGCTGAGTACGTACTTGATTGCGCTGTGGATAGAGCGTGTTGCATCAAACTCCAAAAAGCTTCTAAAAGAAAAAAAGAAGGATTGGGACAGAGATCAGAAGAAAAAATATAAGAATAAAATCAAAATCCAAAAACGTCTGATTATGACGCTGGCGTTGCTGCTCAACTTCGGCATTCTGGCATTTTTGAAATACTATAACTTCTTTGCCGGCAGTCTTAATGATATTCTCGGCGGATTCGGCGTCAACTTCTCGGCTCCTACGCTGAAGCTTTTGCTGCCGATTGGTATTTCCTTCTACACCTTCCAGTCAATGGGTTATATCGTTGATGTTTACCGCGAAAAAACAGCGGCACAGAGAAATCCTTTCAAGCTGCTGTTGTTTGTGTCTTTCTTCCCGCAGATTATTCAGGGACCTATCAGTATTTACGATCAGCTTGCCAAGCAGCTGTATGAGCCGCACGCCTTTGATTTCACCCGCATGAAGCATGGCATGGAGCTGATTTTATGGGGCTTCTTCAAGAAGCTTGTGATTGCCGACCGAGCGTATGTTTTAATCAGCGCGGTCGAAAAGGACTACGCGAAATTCGGCGGCACAACGCTGACATTCACGATTTTATTGTACGCGATTCAGCTTTACGCGGACTTTTCCGGCGGTATCGATATCTCACGCGGTGTCGCGCAGATTTTCGGCATCGACATGATAGACAATTTCAAACGGCCTTACTTCTCGAAGTCAATTAATGAATACTGGCGCAGGTGGCATATTTCGCTGGGCGGCTGGATGAAAAACTATGTTTTCTATCCGATTGCCATGTCCAACGTATTTATCAATGCCAGCAAGAAGATGAAGGGTACGCGCTTTGGCAAAACCGCTGCCGGCGGTCATATCTCCAAGGTGCTGCCAACCAGTGTTGCTTCGCTGATTGTATTCCTGATTGTCGGCGTTTGGCACGGCGCTGACTGGAAGTACGTTGCCTTTGGTGTGTGGAACGGCGTGATTATCATGCTGAGTATCATCATGCAGCCGCTCTTTGACGGCGCGGTTGACAAGCTGCATATTAAACGCACCAATCCGTTCTTCATCGGTTTCCAGATTATCCGCACCCTCCTTGTGGTGCTTGTCGGCTATGTGTTCGATGTCGCGCCTTCGTTTGAGCAGGGTATGCGTACCCTTGGTTTGTTCTTTACCGGACAGAACATCTCTGCCGGCATTGAGGAAATCAGCAAGCTGGGATTGTTGGTACAGGATTATGTGCTGTTAGGAGTCACTTCTATCGTTGTACTGATTGCGAGTATCATTCAGGAAAGACACAGCGATACGGATATCCGTACTCTGCTTGACAAAAAACCTTTCTACATTCGGTTTGCGCTTTTGTTTGTCGGTGTGATGGCTGTCGTGATTTTCGGTATTTACGGCTCCGGCTATAATGCCGCTGACTTTGTTTATATGCAGTTTTAACGAAAGGAGGATGACATATGTTCCAACAAAAAGTCAAACGCACTGTCAAGGTGTCTATCTTTCTTTTGACTGTCATGGTAGCGTGCTTGGTGCTGCAGCATTATTTACTGCGTAATACTGACCACAACAGTTTGCGTGTCGATGGTTTTTATCAGGAACAGCGTGATTCGCTGGATGTGGTTTTCATCGGCGCGAGCGATATCTATACCAGCTTTATGCCCGGCAGAGCCTATGAGCAATATGGCTTCACCAGCTATCTGCTCGCTTCGGAATCCATTACCTCAGATGGCGTCAAAACTGCTGTCAAAGAGGCGGTTCGCACCCAGCACCCCGGTATGATTGTGGTAGAGGCAAACGCTTTTCTATACGGCGATAATGATAATGATTCCAACCAGGCGCATATTCACAAGTTCTTTGACAACCTTCCGCTCAGCGCTAACAAGCTGGATTTTATCACAAAGAATGTTCCGGTTGATGAGAGATGGGAGTATGTTTTCCCGTTGATCAAATACCACAGCTTATGGGCAGAGCTTCCCGAGCGTGTCAATATGATGGCGAGCAATTTCACCTTGGATGTGCGTGGCTACAATTACCTCAAGGGCTTCCGCACGACCGCGAAGGTGTTTAAATCCGATAAGCCGAGCTATAACAATAAGATTGTCGATGAACACGGTCAGTTGGACCTGGATTCGAAGCTGCAGGAGCAGTTGATGGATTTGCTGGATTATTGTAAGCAAAACAATGTCAATATCGTGTTTGTGCGTGCGCCGCACTTTGTCACGGATGAAACCTATGACCGTGTGAAGCGCTCCAACAAAATGGCATCAATCGTTAACGAACAGGGCTTTAGCTACTATACCTTCGAGAATGACGCTGTGAACATCGGTATTGATGAAAAGCGCGACTTCTATAACGAAGATCATATGAATGTCTACGGCGCGCTGAAATTCACTGATTACCTCGCTGAAAAAATCCTTTACCGCGAGGAGCTCAAAGTGGACAAGCTTACCGAGGAGCAGCAGGAAAACTGGAATCAGGTGGTAACCTCTACCAACCAGCTTTATCGTTATTGCGATGATATCATGACCAACGGCAAGGAAACAACCGGCGCACAGGAGGACTTCATGACGCTTACGGCGTTAGATAAATACTCCGGCGCTACTATCGAAACCAAATAAAACAGGGGAGAGAGTTTCATGAAATATCCGAAGGCTTATTCGGGCATCAAAAAAGTTTTTGCGTCCGAAATCCTCAATATCATCTCCACCGTCATTGTTTTTCTAACCTCCGTCTTCTCTGTATATGTCAGAGACGATGTCACGTTTGAAAACGATCCGGCAGGATTCTTTGCGCTGTTAGGGCTGACAGGCGGTTCGGTTTTATTTGCGCTGATTGCGTTTATTTTGCAGTTGGTTGGTTTCAATCAGGCACGCAAGGAAGAAAGACTGTTCAAGAAGTGCATCTATTTTGTCATTATCTGCGCTGTCTGTACAGTTGCGATGATGTTTACCGGCGGTATGTTCAACAAGATTTGTGCCGGCATTGATGAGGTTTCCACACTGCTGGTGAATGTGTATCTCATAATGGGCATTTACACACTCGCGGAAAATCTCGAAAATCCGTCTATGCAAAAACGCGGCAAAGTAGTCCTGCTGATAGTCACCATCCTGTTTGGTTCTGCCTTGGCGCTGCAGATTGTCATGGCGTTTATGCCAGAGTTTGCCGAGAACCTCAATGTCGTGAATGCCATTATAGAATTTGTCGGTTATATTATCTGTTTGGTATATGTCGGCATGGGAGTTCGTATGCTCAGCAAATTAAAGCATGGTCGATAAATTACAGATGAAAACAGCGGATAGGCTTTATGACTTTCCGCTGTTTTTGAATGTGGGAGACAAGAAATGAAAATCACTGCTTTAGCAGAAAATACATCCTGTTTATCATCCATCGGCTGCGAGCACGGTTTATCTCTCTATATTGAAGCCGTAGGGCATCGCATCCTTTTTGATATGGGACAAACAGATTTATTCGCGAAAAACGCCGAAAAGCTTGATGTGGATTTAAGCGCCGTTGATATCGCAGTGCTGTCGCACGGTCATTATGACCATGGCGGCGGACTGGAAACATTTTTATCGGTTAACGCAGCTGCTCCGGTTTATTTACATTCCAACGCTTTTGAACCACACTTCAACGGAACAGAAAAATATATCGGATTAAATCCCGCTTTACAAAACAACAACCGGTTGTATTTTACCGGCGAGGAGCAGGTGATTGCCGATGGGGTGACACTGTATGCCTGCAATACCAAACAGAAATATGAAGATTTTGGATCGGGAAATCTGAGTGTCCTGCGTCATCACAAGCTGCTGCCCGATGATTTTGTCCATGAGCAGTATTTGCTGATAGAGGAAAACGGAAAACGTATTTTAGTCAGCGGATGCTCGCATAAAGGCATTTTGAATATACTGGAGTGGTTCAGACCTGATTATCTGATTGGCGGCTTTCATTTCATGAAGTTGGAATGTTCAGACAGATTGAAGGCGTATGCCGGACGTATGGCAGCGTATGATACCGTATACTATACCTGTCACTGTACGGGTAAGGAGCAATACGCGTTTATGAAACCTTTTGTCGAGCGTTTGCACTATTTATCTGCCGGACAGACCGTCTATATTTAATCCTATTGAAAACGACGCCGACCATTTGGCCGGCGTCGTTGCGTTCTATGCTTCGTCAGTGTTTTTGGAGATTGTCAGAATATTTTTATTATCTATACGGTTATAAGAGTAATTGTCCGCAAGGGAAAACGTCAGGAATCTGCCCAGCCCTCCGACAGCGTTCTCGGTGTCGTAATCTTCAATGTGAATCACATTCTCAGTCGTGTCAAAGGGAATACCGCTGTCAGTAAAGGTCATGATAATCCTGTCTTTGTTCGGTTGAATTTCGATTTCCACCATTCCATCGCTGTCCGGATAGGCATAGGAACATATGTTGACGAACACTTCCTCCGCCATCACCTGCAAAGCAAAGCGTACATCATCGCTGACATTTAGCTGTTCCAGCGCTTGATTAATCTCAATTAGCTGTTCCTTCTTTGCCGGCAGTTTCAGGAGTCGGTATCCGGACAAGGGGATTTCGAGTGTCAGCATCGTAATATCATCCACCTGTTCGTTGTCGTCTGTGAACTCTCTCAGTTCGTTCAGAACCGTTTTGATGGTTGCTTCACCGTCGTTGCGCGGCGAGTCGGCAAGCACTTCCTCTAACTTTTCTTCTCCAAACAGTTCTTGCTTTTTGTTTTGAGCTTCTGTGACACCGTCGGTATAGATAAACAGCATTTCGCCCGGTTTCATCACCAGACGGTATTCCTCATACGTCACATCCGTGAAAATACCCGCTGCGAGGTCATGCTCCTGATCTGCTTTGATCAGCGTGTCCGAAAGGATATAGGAAGGATTGTGTCCACCGTTGGCGTAAATCAGTTCTCCGGTCGATGGATGATAAACCGCGACGAAGGTGGTAATAAACATCATGTTCGGGTTGTTTTTGGCAAGATGGTTGTTGTATTCATAAAGAATTCTTGCCGGTGAAAGACCTGATTCGGCATATTGATGCAGCATTGTAAAGGCGCGCGCCATAAAAAGCGCAGCGGTAATACCCTTGCCGGAGACATCAGCGATTGCCACAAAAATGTCGCCGTTGTCCAATTCGAGGTAATCATAGAAATCACCGCCGACATCTCTTGCCGGAAGCATAAATGCGTTAACGGTTACGGTGCCGTTATGGAAGCTTTGCGGTTCCAGCAAGCCCATTTGAATGGTGCGTGCAATGTTCAGCTCGGCTTTTTGGCGGTTCAGCTCGGTAACATCAAGGAGGTATCGGTCGATTTCCTGTGCCATCACGTTGAAGGACTGTGACATATCCGCAAGCTCGTCACTGCCCTTAACCTGCAGCGGTACGAATTCCTCGTCACGCTGAGAAACAAAGCTTTTCATGCGTTTGCTGATGCGTCTGATTGGTTTGGAAATTCTGAAATACATCACAATAGAAAAAGCAATGACCAATACAAAAGAAAATACCAGCATCATAATAATCGTGTGCAAAACCCGCGCGTTAAAGGAAGCCATGATGGTGTCGATTGAGATTTCTACACCAATAATGCAGGTTGTTTCTTGAACATAAGTTGAAGTGTTGTAATCAAAATAGCGCTTGACAGGCATATAGCAAATCAGCGTGTCGTCATAGGCGTTTTTTTCATGAAGAACAATACCGCTGTCGTCACCCTTGAATGCCTGAATCTGTTCATCGCGCAGATATCCTTTTGCAACATATCCGGGGTAGCGGTTGTAAACAAACTCTTTCGAGGCGCCGTTTCCGTAGCCGGTCGCGAGATACGTTTCAGAGCGGTTCTCGATATCCGGTTGAATGGCATAAATGTAGGTGACGCCTACCAAATTACACATTCTGGTAAACTCCTCACTACAATTTTTCATGTCCTCTTTGTTGTTTAATTCATATGTTTCAAAGTTAAGCGCCTCGTAGTTGGCGACGTTCTGTATTTTTTTGGTTGCTTCCTTAACGGTGTTGTCGTAAGTGGTATTATACACAATAATAAGCATAATCAACTCAATCAGCAGCAATACAATCATCAGACCAATTGCCAGCTTTTGAAATATGGAATGTTTCATAACCCACATCCTTCTGCTGTATAATACCTTCATTATACAGCAATCTTATTAAAAAGTCATTATCATTTATAAAAATTACGTGACTTTTATGGATTAATCGGTGACAAATACGGATTGATGTGCTACAATATTACCATATTACAGAAAAAACAAAGGAGGACTCGATGATGAATATTTCAACGCATACAGATTATGGTACCTGTACTTTTGCGGTTCAGGGCAGAATCGACACCCTGACGGCTCCCGAGCTGGAGCAGGCAATTACGGAGAACGCGCCCGAATGTGACAAGATGGTTTTTGATTTAAAGGATGTGGATTATATTTCCTCCGCAGGTCTCCGCGTCATTCTGTTGGCACATCGGGAAATGAAGCAAAAGGGCGGCTTGACCTTGAAGGGTCTTAACCCGAATATCCGTGCGATTATGATGATGACCGGTTTTCACAAGGTTCTGCAAATCGAGGAATCATAATTTGAGATGAAGCGATGAGTTTTCGGCGGTAGATTCATCGCTTTTTGTTAGTGCTATGCAAAAAACAAGAAATAATTGTTGATTCTGTGAAAAAACGGTGATATAATATACATACTTATGAATGGTTTTCTCTCATAAGTATTATTGGAAAAAGACACTCATCCCAACAAACGGAGGTGAAGTATATTGCAGGACATGATTAAAAGAATTGTCGAGGCAGACAGTCAGGCAAGAGCGCTTGAGGAAGAAAACAAAAAGGCAGCCGAACTGGAAAAGCAGAAAATTGAGCAGGAGGTCGCGGCAATTCACCAAAGATACACGGAGCAGGCACAGGCTGAAATTGCGAAAAACGACGCCTATCTTGAAAAGCGTTTCGCGCGTAAGCTGACGGATGTTGCCGCTAAACAGGAATCGGCATTGATTAAGCTGAAGGCGGATTACGAGCAGAACCGTGACAGATGGGTGGACGAAATCGTCAGTCGTGTGACCGGCTGATGAAGGAGGTGATAGTATGTCCACTTCCTATGCTGTTCTGGCGAAGGCTCGGTCAAAATACGGTCGATTCCTGACAGACCGCGATTATACGAATATTCTTGCCTGTCAAAGCGTCGCCGAGGTCATGGTATATCTCAAATCACATACGCATTACGCTTCCGTGCTTTCTGAGGTTAACGAGCGGGATGTGCACCGCGGCAGACTTGAAATGCTGTTGCGGCAGTACCTTTTTAACGAGTTTGACACCCTCTGCCGGTATGATTCCAATGTCAGCAACGGTTTTTCCCGTTTCGTCGTTGAAAAAACCGAAGTGGAACAAATTGTTCGTTTTTTGGTATTGCTCAACTCCAACTCCACAGAAAAATTCATCTTTCAGTTTCCCGCGTTTTTAGCGAAGCATTCCGAGCTGGACGTCAACAAGCTTGCGAACGCGCGGGATTATAATGAATTTTTAAGCGCTCTCAGCCGAACGCCGTACTATGAGATTCTCAAAATCTTTAAGCCTGACGAAAAAGGCAGACTGCCTGTTTCGGATATGGAAGATA
>JAFUUV010000044.1 GCA_017471345.1 Ruminococcus sp. | reverse complement strand
ATTGAAAGCCTCCCCTTGAGGGGAGGTGGCATTTCGCTGTGCGAAATGACGGAAGGGTGAGGGGAAAGCCGGATAGCCTATCCGATTGCAGTGCGTGCGGTAAAGTATCGTTCCTATCCTTCACCCTTCAGTCACGCCGCCAAAGCGGCGCGACAGCTCCCCTCAAGGGGAGCCTTTGGGTGCGACGGCGAACCGTTGCGACTCTATCAAGGAAATCCCGTCGCTGTGTGAATCATGCATAACGTTCTGTAGGGTTCGGTCTTTGAGGTGTTACCCAAAACAAGTTTTGGACAGCGCCGCACTCACGAAAGTCGGGATGACGGTTCGCGGCATACCGATTGTTGTTTTTGAGTGTTCCATTCCGGAACTTTCCCGTAAAAGAGCGTTTTTGCCATTGACGAAAGATAAATATAATTGTACAATATGATCGGATTAGTATACTGTTATCTCATCCCTGAATCCGTAAAACTGAAATTATCATCAACCATGATGTAGGGGACGGCTTTGCTTTCACCATACAAAAAGTGTGATTGACTTTTTCGGGTTTAAGCAGTATAATGAAAAAAGATATGTGAATTTTAGGGGTTCGATGAAGTGAAGAATTTTAGTTACCGCAAGGTGATTCTGCTGTTTGCGGATATTTTTATCATCGTTGTCAGCGGCGTACTGCTCAATTACGCGCTGTCGCTGATTGGCTGGATTGGTCCCGAGAGCAGTAAGGGTTTGCTCTACTACCTGGTGATGAACGTCATCACCTGTATACTGACGATGCTCGCGGGAGGCGCGTATCGGCGGCTGTGGCGCTATTTTAATATTAAAGATTATTTTTTCTGCGGTATTTTCATGGCAATAGGCTTTACGCTCAGCTTCCTTGTGCTCACCATGCTGGGCAGACGGCCGCGGCTCCTGTTCTGGGGCTCCTTTTTCATTGTGGCGACTGTCGGCATTTTGCTGTTCCGCTATTTGTTCAAACGCACCTTCATCGACCTGACCGATTTGGGACAGCGTGAAAATGCCAGCCGTACCCTGATTGTCGGCGCCGGACGCGCCGGTCAGATGATTCTCCGTGAAATCAAAAACGCGGATTATGATCCCAAAAATCCCTCCAAAAATTTAGCGGTTATCGGTTTTGCCGACGACGATATTCTCAAGCAGCGCGTCTCCATCGGCGGCGTACCGGTACTCGGCACCACGCCGGAGATTCCCAAAATCTGCGAGGAGCAGAATATTCAGGGCATTATCGTTGCCATCCCCTCCTGCGAGGAGGAGGAAAAGCGCAAGATTCTCAGCTACTGCTCCCAGACCTCCTGCGATATCAAGGTGATTCCGTACATTAGCGAGCTGATTTTCAGCGATGACAAGCAGCTGATTTCACAGGCGCAGGAAATTAAAATCGAGGATTTGCTCGGCAGAAAGCCGATTGAATTTGACCGCCGCAAAATTAAGGAATTTATCCGCGGCAAGGTCTGCATGGTGACAGGCGGTGGCGGCTCCATCGGCAGCGAGCTGGTGCGCCAGATTGCCGCGTACAATCCCGAGCAGGTCATCATTGTGGATATCTACGAAAACAACGCGTATGACATCCAGCAGGAGTTGGTGCTCGAATACGGCGCCGACCTCAATCTCGTCACGCTGATTGCCTCGGTGCGCGATTATGACAAAATGGAGAGCATCTTCCGCAAATACCGGCCGCAGCTTGTTTTTCACGCGGCGGCGCATAAGCACGTGCCGCTGATGGAAACCGTGCCGGAGGAAGCGGTCAAGAATAATATTTTCGGTACCTACAACGTCGCCAAGCTCGCGCAAAAATACGGAACGGACAAGTTCGTGATGATTTCCACTGACAAGGCGGTCAACCCGACCAACGTGATGGGCGCTACCAAGCGCGCGTGCGAGATGATTATCCAGTATATGGCGCAGACCTCCACACATACCGAGTATGTCACCACTCGCTTCGGCAACGTTCTCGGCTCCAACGGCTCGGTCATTCCGCTGTTCCGCAAGCAGATTGAGAGCGGCTCACCCGTCACGGTCACCCACCCCGATATCATTCGCTACTTCATGACGATTCCCGAGGCGGTTTCGCTCGTGCTGGAGGCAGGCTCCATGGCAAAGGGCGGCGAGATTTTCGTCCTCGATATGGGCGCTCCGGTCAAGATTACCACCCTCGCGGAAAACCTGATCCGGATGTACGGCAAGGTGCCCTATAAGGACGTCCAGATTATCTTCACCGGTCTGCGTCCCGGCGAAAAGCTCTTTGAGGAGCTGCTGATGGACGAGGAGGGCTTGCAGTCCACCGAAAACAAGAAGATTTTTATCGGCAACCAGATTCAGATCGATCCCGACGAGCTCAACAGGAAGCTCGATGATTTGAAGCTTGTGGCGGACGCTAACGATTCCGAAAAAACCGTGGCACTGCTCAGCGATTTGGTCCCGACCTTTCACCACCAAGCATAAACAAAAGCCGGCTCACACGAGCCGGCTTTTTCTTGCCGAAAAACTTCCGTTTGTTTTTGAGGTGGTGAATAGACTGCCCTGCAAGGCTCCCCTGATACGACACCATGGTTGCTCGCCGAGGGGGATTCTTGCTCTGCATGGGTGCGGCACAAAAAAGGCTCCCCTTGAGGGGAGCTGTCGCGCCGCTTTGGCGGCGTGACTGAAGGGTGAAGGATAGGAACGGTACTTTACCAAACGTAATTTTATCGGGT
>JAFUUV010000043.1 GCA_017471345.1 Ruminococcus sp. | reverse complement strand
GATTGACAGCTACAATGAATACTACTCCGCTGAGCTTGCCGAAAAGGTCACGCGCGGTATGACGGAGAACGCTCTCAAGGGTAAATACAACGGCGGTACGCTGCCGATTGGTTACATCATTGACGAGGACAAATACTTCCAGATTGACCCTCTCACCGCGCCGATTGTCCTCGAAGCGTTTCAGAAATACGACGAGGGAATGACGATGAAGGAGATTGTGGACTATCTAAAGCTGAAAGGTCTGCGCACCAAAAGAAACGGCGTGATTTCCATCAATAGCCTGAATCGCATGCTCCACAACAGGCGATATATCGGCGAGTACAAATTCCAAGATATTGTTACGCCTGATGTGATTCCGGCGATTGTTCCAAAGGATTTGTTTGACCGTGTGCAAGAGAAGCTCGCCAAGAATAAAAAAGCTCCCGCCAGAAAGAAAGCAGAAGATGAATATTTGCTGACGACAAAGCTATATTGCGGAAAATGCGGCTGTTATATGGTCGGCGAGAGCGGCACCAGTCAGCAGAAAAAGATCGTTCACCGCTACTACAAATGTGTGAGCGTGAAAAATCACAAGGGCTGCGATAAGAAAACAGTCAAGAAGGATTGGATTGAGGACTTGACAATTAAGGTGATTAAGCAGATTATCTTCGATGACAAGCTACTCAACAATCTTGCCGACGAGATAATCAAATATCTCGGTCAGGAAAGCACGCTGCTCCCACAGTTGAGAAAGCAGTTGAAAGATTGTGAGAAGGGAATAGATAATCTACTCAACGCGATTCAGGCAGGCATCTTTACGCCATCCACCAAAGAGCGATTGGAATCGCTCGAACAGCAGAAAGAAGAATTAGCAATCCGCATCGCGCAGGAGGAAATCATCAAGCCGCCAATAGATAAGGACAAAATCCTGTTTTGGCTCCACCGTTTCCGTAAAATGGACACGACGAAGTTGGAGCACAAAAAACGCCTGATTGACAGTTTCGTCAATGCGATTTACCTCTATGATGACAAAATCGTCTTTACCTTCAACTACAAGGACGGCAGTAAAACAATCTCAATGGAAGAAATCGAAAACTCAGCACTCAGTTCGGATTTAACTTCGCTTGGTGCACCAAAGCCCCAAAAGCCTGATAAACACTGGTTTTTGGGGCTTTTCATATTACGAAAAAATTTGGCAGACGCATCAAATGTAGCTAACGTTTTTTAGTAAGTGTTATACAAATAACGGCTTGATTATTTGTATATAACTCACAACAAATTATGCTACAAAGTTATGCGTCTGCCAATCGTTTTTACGCTATAAATACGCTTTCGGTCAAGTTTCCCTCCTCATCATAACAATCCTTATGCCGTTCAAATTTGGCGTTGAGGTTGATTTTGATGTGGAGTTTTTTGTTTTTCTCCGAGATAACAATGCTGTCCACCAGCAGCCGTAGGTTGGCGTCGCTGATGGCTCCCTCCTGAATAATTTGCTCTATGATATCGATGCTTTCCTTCATTTCCGCCTTAACGCGAGCGGAATCACAATAAAAATCGTGTATATTTTATGTGTTTTGTAACACATTTTTGTTGAATTAATGATTGCGGCGTGATAAAATGACATTGTCATCCCGAGTGTAGTCAAGGTATTTCATAATGCACTGCTTATTCTTATGAATTCCTCTGCGTTGGTCGGACTGACAGCAAAAAATCTAAAGAGGATTATTGGGACATGGATTATGAAGAAAAATCGCATGCTTTTGCCGTACCGCCAGGCGGTGCCGTCTATGATTCTTTACCGCGCGGTTGCCTTTGCGCTAAAGCAGGGGTGGCAATACGCGCTCTCGCTTATATCTCGTTTGCTGCTCCACAGCAGCGGCAGAGTGGCGGTTACAAGCGGCGATTTTATATTTTTGTTTACAACATGGCAGGGAATATTGCTGATAATACTCACTTTTATCACTCTGTTTTTTTATATCGCGATTGATATAAACGCGCTGATTATTCTGTGCGACAGGCTGCTTAGAGGTGAAAAGCCAAGTGTTTTTGGTTGCTTAGGTCAGGGTTTTGTATCCCTTAAAAAGCTTTTGAACCCGTACGGAATGCTCGTTGTTCTATACCTTACCCTGATTTCTCCGATCACAGGCTTCGGCATTTCAATCACGCTTACTCAAAATTTTTATATCCCGAATTTTATCACCTCGGTAATCTACAAAAATCCATTGTATACAGTCGGGTTTTTCCTGGTCTTACTCCTGCTTTCTGCCGTAGGGCTGATGTTTATATATATCCTGCACGGCGCTTTACTTGATGATCTAATCCTAAAGGATTCCGCGAGGCAGTCTTTGCGCCTGATAAAAAGGTATTGGAAGAGCTTTTTGGCTGCTTCTCTTTGCTTTTTGGCGTTTAATGCCATTGCTTTTTCCATATCGTTTGTTGTGGCTTTGGCGCCTCAGGTTATCTCGCTGCTTTTGTCGGATCGGATTAGTCAGGCAGGCGAGATTGTGTTGCTCTTTTTCCTGACCGCGGGGCTGCTTATGATTATTTCTATCATCTCCTATTCTCAGGATCTTTATGTTATGATGATCACCAAGCAGTATATGATAGCAAAAAGCGATAAGAGCTGGACGTATAAAAAGCGTAAAAACCGAAAGTCGCCCGTTGTTATTATTTTTATTGCGGTGATGTTTGTTATCTCGGCGGCCGTTTCTGTTCCGGGAAGTTTTTATTCCGACAGATGGGTTAAGAGCAAATACAACGCGGAAATTATTGCACACCGCGCAGGCGGCGATTGCGCGGCAGAAAACACCGCCGCGGGCATAGATGCGGCGTATAAGTTCGGCGCGTTTGGCAGCGAGATAGACATTCAGCGCACCAAGGACGGCTATTATGTTGTTAACCACGATGATACGTTTGCCCGCGTGGCAAATGTTAATAAAAAGCCGTCGGAGATGACCTTGGCTGAGGTCAAGCAGCTTAGGGTAGATAACGAGCCGGTCCCCACCCTTGAAGAAATGCTTGATAGCTGTAAGGGAAGATTAACGCTTTTTGTGGAGCTTAAGGGAGAAACCGCCGACAGGCAAATGGCAGACGACGCGGTCAGAATAATCCGCGAGCGCAATATGGACAGCGAAGCTGTCATAATATCGCTCAAATATGATTTGATTAAATATATTGAGGAAAAATATCCCGGTATAGTCACCGGTTATCTCGCCTTTGCGTCTTTTGGCGACACCGCCGGTTTAAGCTGCGATTACCTGATGCTTGAGCAAGAAACCGCCGATGAAAGCGTTATTGAGTCCATTCACGTAAACGGGAAAAAAGTCTATATTTGGACGGTAGATTATACGGATGATATTGAAAAATATATGCGTGGCAACGCCGACGGAATCATTACCGACAACATAAAAGGCGCGTCAGAAGTGAAAAAGAAGATTTCCGAATACTCATCCTTACAGATCATCTCGCATGAAATAATAGATATGCTTATAACACAAAACGGATGGATTAACAATACGAAGGCATTACTTAATGGTGATATCAATGTCAGAGTCCATAGTTAAGCACAACAGAATATTGAGAATCGCTTTTCTATCGCTCTTTGCTCTCCTAACGGTCGCTTTTTCGGGGGAGATGACGGCGCAGGCGGCACAGAACAGTTCCGGCGTGAACACATGGTCGGCCTTGCAGGATGAAATCAACAGCGCGAAATCCGGCGATACAATCATGCTGGGCGCGGACGTAACTGCAACCGAGTCGGATGTTGCGCTTTCTATTCCTGATGGGATGGTGCTTACTCTTGATCTGAACGGTCACACCATCGAGCGCAATCTGACTTCGTCGAAAGGCGCTGACGGAGCCGCAATCCGTGTACAGTCCGGCGCTGCGCTTACCGTAAAAGACAGCTTGAACGGCGAAGGAAAAATCACAGGAGGCTATGCGTCGCATGGCGGAGGCATCTGCAATGTCGGCACGCTGATTTTGGAAGGCGGCTGTATCACGGGCAACTTTG
Organism: Ruminococcus sp.; assembly: GCA_017471345.1. Lineage (GTDB taxonomy): Bacteria > Bacillota > Clostridia > Oscillospirales > Acutalibacteraceae > Ruminococcoides. Next base: position 5,336 of record JAFUUV010000043.1, on the reverse strand, counting down.
CAAAATACGCCGGCGGCGGAGTCGCGAACTATGGCGTCTTTATCGTAAAAAGCGGAACAGTGACCGCTAATACCACAGGTGAAGAAGGCGGAGGTATCTATAACGCCTCACATGGATATCTGATCGTCCCAAAGTCTGCTGTTTACGGCAATCATGCCCCGACAAGCGCCGACATCGGTAATGACGGCTCTATGAAAACCATTGGGGGCGATACGGTTGATTTCGTCTCTCTGAATACAGCTTTGGATATCATCGGCGTTATGCCTGTTTTGGCACTGCTGATTGTTTTGTTCTTTGCCGTCCGTCTGGATAACTATCTAAATAAGCGGCAGAAAAGGGTTATGTATATCATCACGGTGTTGGTTTTGACGCTTGTGATTCAGAATTATCTGGATACTTTTCTGTACCATCACGGAAACTTAGCCATACTCAGAACCATAAATTCCATCTACGGCTATTCTGTGCGCCCTGCGATATTGGCAATGTTCCTGTATATCATCAGTCCGGACAGGAGCTACAAGCTCGTGTGGGCGGCGGTCGGTGTGAATGCCGCAGTTTATATGACGGCGTTATTCTCTCCGCTGACATTCTTCTATTCTTCCGGCCGTTTCATCAGCGGACCGTTGAAAAATTGTTGTGTGATAGTAAGCGCGGTATTACTTATTTACTGCGTTTATATGACGGTCAAGGTGTTCCGCCCGAAGCAAAAGAAGGAAACGTGGATCCCTGTTTTTGTGCTTCTCCTGATTAGTTTGTCGGTCGTGCTCGATTATACCGTTGAATACGATGAACTGCCCATCAGCTTTTTGACGATTGCCGTCGCTATCAGCTGTATGATGTACTATATCTGGCTTCATCTGCAATTTGTGCGCGAGCACGAGAGAGCTTTGCAGGCGGAGCATCGCATTCAGATTATGATGACGCAGATACAGCCGCATTTTCTGTTCAATACCTTGACCGCTATCCGCGCCTTATGTGTAAAGGAGCCGGAAGCAGCCGCGCACACTATCGGCTTGTTCAGCGCGTATCTCCGTCAGAATCTGGATTCGCTGAATCAGACGGAGGTAATTCCGCTTTCCAAAGAAATTGAACATACCCGAATATATACCGATATCGAAACAATCCGTTTTCCGAATATCCGTGTAGAGTATGATTTACGGGATGAAGAGTGTTTTGTCCCCGCGTTGACGATCCAGCCCTTGGTGGAGAACGCAATTAGACACGGCGTGCGCTCCCGAAAAGAGGGTATCGTTAAGGTTTCTGCCTACCGTGAAGGGAATGACCATATCATCGTAATTGAGGATAACGGGATAGGCTTTCAAGCACTTCCTGCCAAAAGCGATGACGAAACGCATATCGGTATCCATAACGTCAGAGAACGGCTGAAAGAAATGTGCAACGGCACCATGACGATTGACAGCAAACCGAATGATGGAACGAAGGTTGTCCTGCGGATACCCGTGAGTGAGGAGATGAACAGGTAATATGAGAATCATATGCGTAGATGACGAGCCGCTGGCGGTGGAGGATGTACTGTCTGTTTGCAGAGATTTATCGTCCGATGTATTGGTAAACGGCTTTACCGATGTCAATGAAGCGCTTGAATGGATACAGTCAAATCCCGTAGACGCCGCGCTGCTCGATATCGATATGCCGCAGATGAACGGTATCACTTTAGCGGCTCAGATCAAGAAAATAAAGCCTGATATTATCATTCTCTTCCTGACAGCGTACAAGGAATTTGCCTTTGACGCGTTTCAGGTGCATCCAAACGGTTATCTGCTGAAGCCGCTGCTGCCTGAGATACTGCAAAAGGATCTGGACTATGCGGCATCTGTCCATCCGCAAACAGCGGTGCCGCACATCGAGGCACGCACCTTCGGCAACTTTGATTTGCTTGTAGACGGAGAATTGGTGACCTTTAAACGGGCAAGATCAAAGGAATTGCTTGCATATCTAATCGATCGCCGTGGGATCAGCGCAAGCCGAAAGGAGATAGCCGCGGTTCTGTTTGAGGACGAGTCATATGACCATAACCATCAAAAATATTTAGACGTAATCATACGCTCTCTGAGGGATACGCTGAAGGAGTATGGCGTTGAAGAAATTTTTTATATGGAACGACGCGGGCTTCGTATCATTCCCGAAAAAATCAGCTGCGATATGTACCGCTTTTATAAGGGCGACACGGAAGCGATAAGGCTTTTTCGCGGGGAATATCTGGTATCATATGCGTGGGCAAGCTTTATGGAAGAGGATATGCGTTTTAAATCAGAAAATAACGCTTATTAAAAGAATATCGGTTACAATCCGACGGATACGCTGTATTTTCACAGGGTGTCCGTTATTATTTTTCAAAAATTCTGAAAAAAATTTCAAAACCGCCGTTTTTGGGGCTTTTTTGTTGGAAAATTGATGGATAGGGCGTGTTATAATAAATAAATGATACTGCATCACACGAAAGGAGGTACATACCATGAAAACACTGATTGCGTATTTTTCTTGGTCAGGTCACGCAAAAATGACGGCAGAACGTATAGCGAGGGTAACGGGCGGCAATCTTTTTGAGATTGTTCCGGTAGAAAGATATCCCCGTCTTTATGCAAGGTGCGCTATTATGGCAAAGGCGGAGCGAGATAAAAACGCACGACCGGCACTGATTGGAAAGGTCGAAAATTTTGAGGAATACACCGACATTATCATCGGTTATCCTGCTTGGTGGCACACCTGCCCGATGATTATTCTGTCATTTTTGGAGCAGTATGACTTTACCGGCAAAACGGTACATCTGTTTAACACCCACATGGGCAGCCATTCGGTGGGCACAGAGCTTATCCGTGAGCACTGCAAGGGAGAGGTTATCGAGAGCAAGGACGCAAACGAGCTCAAGCAGGAGTCTCAGATCAAAGCGTGGCTGAACCTGTAATGTACCCAAAAAAATATAACCCTTATTTACTGGAGGTGAAACAATGTTCAATACTATGCTGAATGTCGCGGATATCGCTCCGGTGGCGGCTGCCGCGACGCAGCAGGCGTCAGCTTCGGCGGATTTGTCCGTTGAAATCAAGGAGCAGATTGAATGCGTGGTTCTGTTCCGAATCCCCGTTCCGTTCATTGCCGGCGGTATTCCCGTGTATGAATCTACGGTTGTCACGTGGATTATCATGGCGGTGTTTATATTCATCGCTATCCTTCTGACGCGCAACCTTAAAATCGTACCGACAACGAAAAGGCAGGCGGCTCTTGAAGTCTGCGTGAGCTGGCTGAGAAATTTTTGCCGGGACAATATCGGCGCCGAGAGCGACAGATATATGCCCTATATCGGAACGGTGCTGATTTACATCGGCGCGGCGAATATTGCCGGAATGTTCGGAATGAAGCCGCCCACCAAGGATTTGAGCGTCACAATCGCGCTTGCCTTGATGAGTATATGCCTCATCGAGGGTGCAACCATAAGAAAGCACGGCTTTTTCGGCTTCTTTAAGCATCTCGGAAGTCCAACGCCGATTATGGCGCCGATGAATGTACTCGAAATCGGCATACGGCCGCTTTCGCTGTGTCTGCGTTTGTTCGGTAACGTCGTGGCGGCATTCATTATTATGGAACTTATAAAGTTCGTAATACCGGCCGGAATCCCGGCGGTTTTCAGCCTGTACTTTGATATCTTCGACGGATTTTTGCAGGCGTACATTTTTGTTTTCCTCACCTCGCTGTTTATCGGCGAAGGGCTGGAGAAAGCGGAAGAATAACAAATACTTATTGAAATTTTACAAGGAGAGATAACTATGGGAATCGCAATGGCAGCTGCGGTTGCAGTATTAACAGGAGCGGGCGCCGCTATCGGTATCGGTATGGCTACCAGCCACGCAAGTGAGGCTATCGCCCGTCAGCCCGAAGCAAAAAAAGACATCAGAAGTACCATGCTCATCGGCTGCGCATTGGCTGAGGCTACGGCTATTTACGGCTTGCTTGTGGCTATCATGCTTATTTTTGTCGCAAGTCCCGACAGCACATCCATCATGGGTGCCGCCGTAGCAGTTGTTACAGGTATGGGCGCCGGTATCGGCATCGGACTCGCCACCAGCCGCGCCTGCGACAGTATCGCGCGTCAGCCCGAGGTGAAAAAGGACATCAGAAGCACAATGCTTATCGGCTGCGCATTGGCAGAGGCAACCGCCATCTACGGCCTGCTTGTGTCAATTATGCTGATTTTTGTTGTATAAACAAACCGGCAGATAAGATAAAAAATCACAAGAAGGCGGACGGTCATATGCTTAATATTAATATATGGGATATTGTGTGGATGGTCGTAAACCTGCTGATTTTCTTCATTCTTCTCAGAATATTTCTTTTTAAGCCGGTTATGAAGGTAATGGATGAACGCAAGCAAAAAATTCAGGACGATCTCGACAGCGCTCAGGCGGCAAGAGAGGAATCCGAGGAGTTAAAAGCGCAGTATGAGGCTGAGCTTGCGGATGTTCATGAGGAAGCCGACAAGATAAGAAGTAACGCGAAGAAATATGCCGAAAAGGAAAAGGCGGAGATTATCGCGGGTGCTCACGCGCAGGCGGAGAGCATGATTACGGACGCACAAAAAACGATTGAACGCGACAGGCAGGAGGCTATTGAATCCGCACAAAACGAAATTGCGGGACTGGCAGTTCTTACCGCCGGCCGTGTTGTATCAAGAATCATAGACGAGGAAAGCGACCGCAAATACGCGGAGGAGCTCCTTGCGGAAGTAGGTGCGGATCAAAATGAATAACAGTGAGATAAAAAATACAGCGTCCATGCTGCTCGAAGCTGACGTTGCTCACGATGATATTCGTGAAATTACGGATATATGGAACAACAGCGAAGAGCTGCGTTCCTCAATGCTGTCGAGCGCGGTCACGGACGAAGAAAAAGAACGCATAGCGGACAGAGCGTTTTCACCGGCAGGCGCAGCCTGCATCAAAATGCTTTTACACAAGGGCGCGTTGAATGAATTGCCTGCTGTCGTCAGGGAATATGAGAAGCTAAAGTTAAAGCAGCAGGGCGCGGTCGTTTGTCAGCTTTACTGCGTGCAAAAACCATCGGAGGAGCTGACTGCTCAGTTCAGAGAAGTCATCCGTAAAAAGCTCGGCTGCAACGAGGTTGTGCTTGACATCAGAATCGACCCGTCATTAATCGGCGGTTACGTGCTTAATGCTGACGGAAAAACTTACGACAAGAGCGTTAAAAATGCATTAAAAGGTCTGCAAAAGGACCTTGCCAAAAGAGCCGCGTCCGAGAACGCGGGCTCCGATATCGTTTCGATGATAAAGGAAGAAATCGCGGACTTCGAGGTTAAGCTC
>JAFUUV010000005.1 GCA_017471345.1 Ruminococcus sp. | reverse complement strand
TGTTTGGCAACCTCGGCAGGCTTGTAGCCGGAGGCGTTCAGCCATGAGCGCAGCGTGTCGGGACAAATACCGAGATTCTTGGCGGCAGTTTTGAGGGGCATACCTTTTTCTGTGACCAGAGCCATTGCTCCCTTCTTGAATTCTTCATCATAGCGCGGCGGCGCGCTTCCTTTTTTGTTAGACATGGTTTTCTCTCCTTGTATGTTTTTGTTTCCATTCCATTTTACCATACTTTTTTCTGTCTATCAATTCGGGGAAGGGGGCAGATAGATGCGGTTTTCGTAGCAAAGCTGTGTGGTAAGACGTATATGCGGTTTGGAATAGGTCTTGTACCAGAGCTCCATCCATTCTCCGAAGGTCATATCCGGCGCGGCTTTTCCCGTGACAATGCCGACCTGCTGCTTGAGTGCGTCGAGCTTTTCCTGACATGCCGCTTTGGTTTTGGCGGTTACATTTTTTGTTTTCGGCTTTCCGTTGTCGTCGTAACCTATGACGACTCTGCCTTCCCATCGTCCGTCTTTTCGCAGACGAAGGGTTCCTTGTCCTGCTTTTCTCCGTTTTGCCATGGCTGTAAATCACTTCCAAACAATTCTTCCATGAAGTCACCGACGACAGCGGAAGCGTTTTTCTGCATATCGGTGGTGACGTGGGTGTAGGTGTCGAGCGTGAAGCTCGCGTTTGTGTGACCGAGGATCCCCGAAAGCGTTTTGGCGTCCACACCATTTGAAAGCGCGTGTGTGGCAAAGGTGTGTCGCAGGTCGTGAAAGCGGATGTCGGGCAGTCCTGCGTTTTGCAGAATGACCTTTAGCCGCTGGTAGGCACTGTTTGGCGCGGTGGGCTGTTCGGGTGTGAGCAGGCTTGGAAAAACCCATTCCGTGACGGCGTGTTTTTTGCGCTCTTGGAGCACATGAAGCGTTCCCTTCGGCAGAAGAATGGTACGCATACCTTTTTCTGTTTTGGTATCGCCGAAGGTCAAACCACCGCCCGGCTCGTGAGAAACAGAGCGGCGAATCTGTAATTTGCCGGTGCTTTCGTCGAGGTCGCTCCATTTCAGTCCGCAGATCTCACCGAGCCGCAGCCCGGTGGTGATCTCCGTGTAGAAGAAATCGTGCCACATCGGTTCACTCAGGATCGCCTGCATGAAGCGGTCGAGCTGTTCCTCGTTGAGTATCCTCTTGGGAGCATAGTTGTTTTTCGGGATCGTTGTGCCTTCGGTCGGGTTCTTGGAGATCAGCTTAGAAGCAACTGCCGCGTCGAGGATTTCATGCAGGAGTATGTGGATCTTTCGGATGTAGGAATCCGCGAGCGTGTGATGTTTGCCGAGCTTATTGACCTTTTTTCGCTTGAGCGCATTGTAGAACTTTTGCACGTCCTTCTGCGCTAGGAAACGCAGCGGCTTTTTGCCGAGCGCCGGTCGGATATGGTTCTTAATCATGCTCCGGTAACCGTCGATTGTGCGCTGCCGAAGTGTTGGTTCTGCGTAGTCAGCCACCCATTTTTCCATCCACTCACCGAGCGTCATACTGCTGTTTTCGGTGAGGTCAACATCCTTATACTCATCAATCATTTGGTGAAGCTTCGGCATCAGTTCCTTTTGCGTTTTGGCAAACACACTTTTATAAATCGCCGAGCCGTCATCCTTGTGACCGATAACGATCCTGCCTTCCCATCGACCGTCGCTGCGTTTGCGGACGAGACCGTCGCCGTCAGGGCGTTTTCCTGCCATGCTTTCACCTCCTGTCAGCAACACAGGATACCACATCTTTTTCGGAATATCCAGAGAAAATTCACATGATCATACCGAAAGATTCGTCGTCATCTTCATCGTAATTCTTTGCGCTTCTTTCGGTTTTCAAGCCGTGAGCGCGCTTCTTTTCTTCAATGGCAGAGAGCAGCATACTGTCCACCTGAGACCGCAGCTTGGCACGGCGCTTCATATAATTCTTTGCGATCAGCTGTGCGAGCTTGTGAATTAATCCCGAGATGCCCGGAGAAAAATTTCCCGGGGTGATTTGTTCGCTGACCGGCAGCTGTGAAAGTGCTTTCATCAAGCGGAGCAAATCATTTTTTATACTGTGGAATTCTTTGTTGTCCTCGAGAGGAATGTCGGGTGTTTTCTTCTCGTGATAGAGCGAAAGCTTTTCACGGTTGACCTCATTCCACTTCGCGTAGAGCGCGGCAATGCTTGGGTCTTTGGCGATTTCGTGAACGATTTTATCTACGATTTCCTTCACGGGCTTCTGCAAATAACCGTAGAGCCACTTGCCTTTGTGCTGCTTCATCGCTTCATTCAGCTGATTGAACAGATCAACAAGCTCATCGGAAGGCGTTATATTGCCATCCACATTCGCGAGCAATTCATCTATCACATCCCGCGCTTCACTCTTTAATTCGTTGCGAATCTCCGTCTGCATTTCAAAGAGCTTGTACTGTTCGTTGCGAAAAATATCGTTGCCAAACCGGCTGCGGAGCAATTCGATGCCCTTGTTGGTGAGATAACCCTGCCCTGATTTGGAGTAAACCATCAGGTGAATATGCGGATGGTGACCGGTATTGTGGAACGCGGCGTACCATTGCAGGTCGTCCGGATCGATTTTATGCGCTTCGGCAATGGCTGCAACATTTCTGTGCACAAGATTTTTCCACGCCTTTGCGTTGTTATAGCCGAGACGTTCCGCGTCCTCACGATGCAGACTCAGCACGTGCGTCCATACTACGCCGTTGTGATTGCTCACCTCATCAGCCACTTCATCGAGGTTGATTTTATCGTCTGTTTGAGAAAACAATCCGTGACTGCCGAGCTTTTCCACGCCCGGACGCTCTGCGTAATAACGGACAAGCGTTTTCATATCTTCGATTTTGTCGGCGTAGTTTTCTTCAAAGTAAGAGAGAAACTCACTCGCATTTGCCTTGGTCGGCGCATTTTCGTAGTCCTCAAACTCAATCGACTGCTTTGTTTCCGGGAACTTTTTTGTGAGACTGTTGATGAGTTTTTCCTGCTGTTTGGTGGCAGGCTTGTTGTCAATACCACGCGGTAACTTCTCTACACCGTCGCGCGTTGCCATATATTGCAGCAGCTTTCCCGCGTTGGCAAAGGCGGGATTTTTGATAAAGCGGCTCGTCAAAATAAATTTAGCCATCGTTAATTATCCTGCCAGAGGTAGGCGTCGTCGAAGGTAAATATGCCGTTGGTGGATGCAATTTCCTCTGCGACGTTCTCTCTCAATTTCTTAAATGCGTTTCTGTCGAACTGATAAACATTGCAGAGCTGATTGGAAATCATGCCGAGCTCCACGGCGATTTTGAACATCATCTCGGAAAGATTTCGCTCGGCACTCTCAACTTCGCTGTGAACAGTGTTCTCAAGTACGGGCGCCAAGAGGTTCATTGACTTTCCCAAATGCAGGTAGCGGATATAGAAATTCACCGCCTGACATACAAAATCACTTTTTGAGGTGGCGTTCGCCATATGAAGTGATTTTTCTATTTCTTTGACCATGGATGGATACATCCAATAAGCGTATTTTTTCTTATTTTCAACCATGAAAAACACCTCAAAATATAGACCCCGAAATATAGCAACCAACAAAACAGCCGAATAACGCCTTGAACATCGCAACAGTCGGCTCTGCCGGCTGATGTATAGCGTCAAGGCAGACGCCTGACTTTAACCTGCTTTTGATAATCATCTGCGTTTTTTGCGTTTTGGCTGCTTGATGTACTGGATATTTTTCCGATCCCACATCTGATGATAATAATGCACATCTATCGCACTTCTGATGGGCGCGATCGTGAACATCAGGTTGCCGTTCCATGCCTTGCCGTTGTCGGTTATCACAAAAGTTTTGTGCTTGGATATCAAGCCCTTGTCTTCAAGCATACCCACATACTTGATGACGGTATTTTTGCTTTTGCCGATCGCCTTACCGATTATTTTGTAGCTGGGATAACAAGTGTAGGTTCGCCTGTCCTCACAACTCATCAGAAAGGCATAGACAGCTATTTCCTCTGCCGTAAGCCCAAGATCAAAGATCGCGTTCGGCATTGGAAAGAAATCTCGCACAGGGAGAGGACCGTGATACTGACCTTGCGGCGTCATTGCATACTTGGTCATGAGTTATCCTCCACCCACTTGATGAATTTCTCCTTTGGCACCACGATTCTGGCGCCGATTCTCAGGTGAGGAAATCCTTTTTCTTTAACCAGCTCATACGCGCCCGACATCGAAATGCCCAGCACGTCGGCAACGTCCTGCACCGATAACATCAGCGGCAGTTCATCATAGCTTTTGTAAGTTTTGTGTTCCATAGCGCACCTCCTGATGAAAATGTAACGCTGTTCAGCGTTTTGAAAAGGAAAACCATACACGCCCGCGATGAGTTTGCGGACTGTGTATGGTGTTTTCTTATTCGAATGTATGTTCAATATAACACATTCGAACATTTGTGTCAATAGATTTTAGAATAAATGTTTGCACTTTTTTGAACGCCGTATTCTTTGATTAATGCGGTGCAGATTTTGACTCGGTGTAAAAACTGCGAGAAACGCCCTAATTTGCACGAAGGTTATTTGTCGGGTTTGGTTCCTGCTGTTCCACAAAAACCGCACACAGGGCGCAACAGGGCGTGTTACAGCGCCAATAGCTCCTCAGCTTCAACCACGACCACATTCTCCGCTCCCGACCCTGCCGCGATCCTGCCGATGGTGCCGACATAGCAGATCGTTTTGTCAGGCAATACGGCGATTAAATCCGAGGGGTGTTTTTCCGTTGGTTTTTCACCGCCGAAGGTGAAGCCTTCGCGTTCAGCTTGTATGAAAAATTGCTTGCAGATTTCGTTACTACTCATTTTGACATAGACTTTTTTGTTTGCGTTGATAAGACTTTCGATTGTTTTCATATTCAATCCTCCGAAAATTATTCCCTATTCGGAGCACGAAAAAACGCCCATCGTTACCGACAGGCGTATTGTTCATCATCTCCTATCGGTCAAGCATTACCACCTTACATATCGCAGGTTGGTGTGCGGTCAACGAGCTTGTCTCTCGCGCACTCTTTATAGGTTGGTTTCAGTATAACGCAACCGGCGGCACTTGTCAACACCGAAAAAATATTATAAAATGTTTTTGAAAACTCTTGACTCTGACGCTGCGTCATAGAGTATCATAGAACCCGAGGTGAGGAACATGAAAATGCAGATTAAAGAATTCGCGGAGCTGACAGGCGTGAGTGTGCGCACGCTTCACTACTATGACGAAATCGGCTTGCTGAAACCGTCAGAGGTTGACGCACAAAACGGATACCGTTTTTATGACGAAAAATCTTTTGAGCGTATGCAGGAGATTTTGTTTTACCGTGAGCTGGATTTTTCACTGAAAACGATTGCGGAGATTTTATCCTCACCCGACTATGACAAACAACAGGCGCTCTCACGTCAGCGGAAGTTACTGCTTGCGAAAAAAGAACGGCTGGAGCAGTTGATCATGGTGATCGACGGCGTGGAGAAAGGAGAGGGTTTTATGAAAACGAACAACGACTATGAAGCGCTGAAAAGTCAATACGCAGAGGAAGCCAAACAGCGTTGGGGCAATACCTACGCGTACAAAGAATTTGAGCAGCGTGACACAGATTTCAGCAAGTCTGCCGCTTTACTCGATGCGGTGTTTGAAGAATTTGCTGTGCTGAACCGCGACGGCGTTTTACCCGACAGTGAGCCGGCAAAAGTACAGGTCGAAAAATTACAGCAGTGTATTACCGACAATTTCTACACCTGCACCGATGACATTCTCAAAGGCTTGGGACAGATGTACGTCGCCGACGAACGCTTCCGGAAAAATATCGACAAGCACGGCGAGGGCACAGCGGCGTATGCTTCGGCGTGCATCCATGCTTATCTGAAATAACCATCCCATTCAGGCGGAGCTTCGGCTCCGTCTTTTTTATGAAATTCAAAATCGGGGTTCAGGGATAGTATATTGAAAAAACTGTAGATTTATGATAATATGAAACCAGATAATGTCGTGTGATATTTCACGCGAAAAAACGGAAAATCCATTAGCGGAAAAATTTGTTGAGAAGGCGTGGTGGTATAAAATGGAAGAAGAACACAAGAAAAAAACTGAACAACAGTTTCTTGCGGGAGCTGCGGCAGAAGCAGTCGAACGTTTTGGCAGTGCGGTGAAGGAGCACTTTGTTTCTTACTCCGGGGAAGACCGAGAGACAGGAGCGGATCCCACGCGTTCCTTAAAATCAATAGCGGATAGCAAAACAAGTCCCGAATACAAAAAAACAAACATCAAACAGCAGGCAGGATTTTCTGCCGAGGTGAAATCTGTGGCAAGGGAAAATTCCGAGAAGATTATCAAGGGCACAGATGGGCGTACCTCACGAACAGATGACGTTACAAGACAGACGGATAGCCAAGGTCGCAGTATCGGCGGCACGAACGATCAGCTATTTGATCTTGTTGAGGTAAATGATAACGGTACGATTATCGAGGGTACAGCCAGACAGCTGAAATTTGTCGGCGGAAATCCAAAGGATTGTGCGGCGTTGCTGCTGGGCAAAAAGTATGATAAATACCGAGAAAGCGGTGTGCCGATAGAAATTCCTGCGGACTTTTATGACCAGGTTCAGGCGGATTATGCAGAACGGCTCAGTAAGCTGGACAAGCAGATTCAGGCTGCTCAGGACAAGGGCGATACAGAGCTGGTGGCAAGGCTGAAAAAACAAAGGAATAAGGTCGAGACGACCAGTAAAAACCTCAGGAAAAGCAATGTCACAAATAAAGAGGCATTATTCGCCAGAGAGCATCCCGGCTTATCTACGGCAAAGGATGTTGTAAAGGTCGCCCATAAGGCGGGTGTACATCAGGCAAAGGTCGGGGCGGTGATATCGGGTTCTATATCCATCATCAAAAATTTCGTAGCCTGTGCTAAAGGCGAGATGGCGCCGCAGGAAGCCGCAGCCGAAGTTGTGAAGGATACCGGCAAGGGAGCGGCTTTCAGCTATGCTACTGCCTTTTCCGGTGCGGTTGTCAAAGGCGCAATGCAGAACGCCTCATCGGGCTATATCAGAGCGCTTTCCAAGACTTCGCTGCCTGCGCAGATTGTAACGACGACAGTCAATGTTGGAAAGATTATGAAGAAGTTTATCACAGGTGAAATTACCGGTGCGCAGTGTATTGAACAGCTTGGCGAGGACGGCTTCGGTGAGTTGGGTGCGGCAATGTATGGTATGATTGCAGTCTCCGCCGTACAAGGCATCGGCAGTCAAGTCCTGACAGTAGTTGCAGGTGCTGCGGGAGCCAGCATTGGATATATTGCGGCAGTAGCGGTCTATAAGGAGCTTTCCACCTCGCTCAAAGAATATGAACTTGCCGTGGAACGTCGCAAACAGATTGAATCAGAGTGCGCCGAAGCAATCGTCTTTATCAGGAAATACCGCGAAGAAATGATAGAGGCGTATGAGAAGTATTTCACGGAGCATCTGACTGAGTTCAGGAGCAGCATGGACGCAATGGACAAAGCGATTGAGGAGGGCGATGTGGACGGCGTTTTAGCCTCCAACGCGCAGATACAGTCAATCCTCGGACACAAGATACAATTCACATCACAGCGGAGCTTTGATGAGCTGATGCTGTCTGATGAAAGCTTTATACTATAAGGAGACAAGCCGTGAAAATGATTCCCATAAAGAACGCAGTTGCCATCTTTTATTATATGATGTCGGTCGATGGCACCAAGACGGAAACGGAATTGCAAAAGGTGGATGAAATTGGCGTTCAGATTGATGTCGAAAACTATATAGATTACCGCGATGAGATGATGGAACGGTGCGAGAAGCAGAAGGAGTCCGTGATAGATGAGGAAGACTTCTATGATGTGATTTCTGAGGGAGTTGACAAGGAACTCTATGCTGACATCAGCGAAGACGAGATGGTTATCGCATCACGATTGCTTATCTGGAATCTTTTGGTGGTCGCATACAGCGATGATGAATATCATCGGGAAGAACGCAGATTGATTAAGCACATTGTACGTGTGTCGGGAATGCCGACAAGCGTTTTCCTGGAAATGGAGCAGCTTATCAGGGCGCTGAATGAAGTTGAAAATGAGCGCAAGTGGCTCGAAACCTCCGAACGTCCCTATCGTGAGATAGCGCCCATTATTGCGGAGCTTGACAAACGAATCGCATTTATCGCTGAAAGCGCGAAGAACTTGATTGCCGATGAGACAATGGCGCCGTTCATTGAAGCGTCAGATATCATGCCGGATGTGTCTGACCGGGAGGAAGAGGCTGTCGCGCTCGTCAGCGAAAAAATTGAAGAAACCTCAGAACCCGCCGCTGCTGATGATTCACAGGCGGTTGCTCCTGCGAAAGAAGGAGACGGAGAGACTTTCGATGACGTAAAAACAGCTGTTTCCGAATTTGCGACGGGCATCGGCAAGTCGATTGGCGGTTTTTTCGGCGGTTTCGGTAAGAAAGAGTAGGGAGGAATCATTATGCCATTACCATTATTGTTTATCGGAATCGCTGTAGCGACAGGAGCGGTCGGCTTAGGAGCCGGTACAAAAGCCGGATTTGATCAGTATCATGCACAACAGCTCAATGAAAACACGGATGAGAGAATGAAAGAAGCGGCGAACAGGCTGAACGTTTATCGCCAACAGTGTGAACATTCTCTTGAAAATCTTGGCGAAGAAAAGCTGTTTGTCCTCAACGGCAACATTTCAGCTTTTCTCGATACCTTTACACAGATAAAGAATGTTGACTTTCAGGAGTCCAACGGTTTACGGGAACTGAATAAGCTGGCGGTTGACAAGAAAGAATTTCAGGAACTCGGCGAAATGAGGAATTTTGCGGCAACGGTCTCAAGCGGTCTTACTGCAGGTGTAGTGGGCGGTGCGCTTGCCGCATTTGGCGCGTACAGTGCTGCATCCACCTTTGCCGCCGCTTCAACCGGTACAGCGATTGCTTCTCTCAGCGGAGCCGCTGCGTCTAACGCAACCTTAGCGTTCTTCGGAGGCGGTTCTCTTGCCGCAGGAGGATTAGGTATGGCTGGAGGTGCCGCTGTTCTCGGAGGACTGGTTGCGGGACCTGCTTTGATGATTATGGGAATTATCATCGGTGCGAAAGCCGGTAAGAATCTGGAAGACGCGAAAGCGAATGCCGCGGAAGCGACGGTCTACTGCGAGCAGATGGAGGCGGGTGTGGAGCAGTGCATCGCTATCCGCCGGAGAACAGATATGTTCTATAGTCTGTTGGCAATTCTCGATTCCCGCTTCCTTCCGCTGATTCATAAAATGCAGGAGATTGTTTCTACAGAAGGCTACGACTACTCAAAGTATTCCATAGAGAGCAAGAAGGCAATCGCTTCTGCAGCTTCAATGGCGGTCAGTGTCAAAGCGGTTTTAGATACGGCTCTCCTGACAGAAGATGGCAGCCTTACCGAGCAATCCGAGTCGATTTTATCAACGGAAGGTTTACCAAAATAGTTATTACTTGATGATTCTGAAAGAGCCAAGCAGCGCCCTGCCGATTTTGAACTCGGCAGGGCGTTTCCGTCACTTCTCCGAGAAATTCTTATACTGGATTTCTAATTATGCAGCATAAGTATTTTACATTTCTCAAAAATGGATTTATAATAGAATTACACACACAGACTTTTGCTATTCCAAACCGAAGGAGGAGATGTTGTATAAAAAAAGCTGTGGGATTATTGGCGGCGTTACTTGTGCTGTTATCGTCCGTCAGCGCGTATGCTGCCGAAAACGCAAAAATTTTGGGTGACGCGAACGGCGACGGCGCCGTCACCGTGCTGGACGTCACGACCATTCAGAAACACTTGGTAGAATTGGAAAAAATAGAGGACGAAACAAGCGCCATCGTTTCCGGCAACGGGGAGCTTTCTATCGCGGACGCGACCTTGATTCAATACTTCATTGCCGGCCTGATTGACCGTTTTCCGGCTGAGGAAAACAGCGAGCTGAAAATGACTGTCAACAGCACCCCGGTCACCGTCAAATGGGAAGATAACGAGGCGGTTGCCGCGTTGAAGACGGCTGTAAAGGACAAGCCGCTCACCATTCCAATGTCCATGTACGGCGGCTTTGAGCAGGTCGGCTCACTCGGTATGTCACTTCCGAGAAATGATACGCGCATAACCACTTCGCCCGGCGACGTTATCCTGTATTCCGGCAATCAGCTGGTTGTGTTCTATGGCTCCAACACCTGGGCGTACACTCGTCTCGGTCATATCACCAACAAAACGCCCGAGGAACTGACACAGCTGTTGTCCAACGGAAATGTAACGATTACACTGACATATTGAAGGGGCAAGACAGTTCCTGATTTGACTATTTTCTACCCATCGGTTATGAGATAATTAAGCTGTAAAAAGGGAGGTGTTCATACGATGAAAATTGAAACAGATATGCCAACCTATGAGCGCTTAAAAAGATGTTTGTCGGAACGTTTTCCTGATGTGAAAGTGCAGTTAATTACGTCTGATCCCATGCTAAAAAAGTTAGGATTCGCTGAGAAAGTTCCCTGCACAATTGATGTGATAGCTACCGACAATCAAGCAGAACAAATTATGGATGATGCTATTGATTTAGAGGTTAGGGCGTTTATGATTGATGATGCAAATAGTGAAGAGTGGAAACAGTATGAGCAATACGGCTGGCTATTTGATTTTTTTCTGTATCATTTTGGACATTAGGGGCATTTCTGTTTGCCGCCATCAGCAAGAGCGAGTTGTTATCCTATTCCCTGAGAGGAAACGGGAACGAAAAATAACGCTGTTCTGACGTCTGATGAGGATATGTTCATTTTTCGGGTGATTGGGGCAATTGGGGTGATTGTTTCAGTATTTATCAGCTTTTCCAAGTTGGCGTTTGGGCAACAAAGGGGTGATAAATTACCCGGTTATCACCCCGGCAGAGAAAAGAGAAAGCCAATGTTCATGCGGATATTCATCATCCGTTACCCCGATTGCCCCGGATAAATACATAAGAAAAACATTTTACAAAAAAGGTTGTTCCATAATGAATCATGTGTTAAAATAGCAGTAAAGAAAAGCCATGATTTGTTTAGGGTAAATACAAGGAAGTGAAACACATGACGACACCATTACACGCGGCATCCGGAAGCACAGCGGAGGACTTATTTATTGAGCTGTTCTCCGATACCTTTGGCGCGGAAAAAGCAGGTTATCTTTACAGCCAGTATCACTTCTATGATATTTACAACAACGACCGTTTTGCCGATTTTATGATTGAAAACGGTGCCAAGAGAATCGCGATTGAGATTGATGATGAAGCCAGCCACAATCCAAGGCTTGTTTCCAACAATAAATTTTATGACGACTTGCTCAAACAGAACAGTATGATTCATCTTGGTTGGGATGTTTACCGTTGGGCAGTTCGCCAAATGCAGTTGCAGCCCGATACGATCAAGGACGAGCTGCGCGTTTTTTTAGGTTCTTCACCGCATTTCCGCGAGGTAACAGACTACCTTCCATGTCAGCGGAGCAAGGCGATCGAAGCGGACAATCTGGAACTGAAAGAACACCAGAAGGAAGCACTGAATGCGTTGGAAGAAATGCGTGGGCGACACGAAACGATCGCTCTGATTTATCACGCTACCGGCACAGGCAAAACCGTGACGGCAGTAACGGACGCGAAACGTATCGGGAAACGCACATTATTTATCGCGCATACCAATGAGCTGGTCACACAGGCAGCGGAGACTTTCAGGGCGCTGTGGAGTGAAGTCAGCACCGGCATTTATATGGGTGTACAGAAGGAAAAAGATGCGTTTGTAGTTTGCGGAAGCGTACAAAGTATAGCGCTGCACACAGAAGAATTCAGTGAAACAGCTTTTGATTATCTGATTATTGATGAAGCACATCACGCATCTGCAGAAACTTATCAGAAGATCCTAGCGCATTTCAAACCGTCCTTTACCCTCGGACTGACAGCGACGCCGGAGCGTGCCGATGACCAGAATATTCTGGATATTTTCAAAAACACAGCGCATAAGCTCGATATCAAAACAGCGGTAGAAATCGGTGAACTGGTGTCGGTGCGCTGTATTCGGATACATACCAATATTGACCTGACAAAGGTGCGCTTCAACAGCGTGCGTTACAATATACGCGACCTTGAAAGTAAGATATTTGTTCCTGACCGCAACAATCTGATCGTCGATACTTTTATGGAATATGTATCCGATAAGCGTACGGTGATTTTCTGTGCCAGTGTAAAGCACGCAGAGGAAATCGCGTCAAAAATCCGTGAACGCGGGGTACCTGCGCGGGCGGTTTCGGGAGGAATGAAGCAGTCCGACAGAGGCACAATATTAGCGAAATTCAAACGCGGAGACATTAAAGCGCTCTGTGCCTGCGACTTGTTGAACGAGGGCTGGGATTGTCCTGAAACGGAGGTGCTGTTTATGGCGCGTCCAACTATGTCAAAGGTTCTTTATACACAACAGCTTGGCAGGGGAATGCGGCTGAGCGAAGGCAAAGAATTTCTGATGGTGTTTGATTTTGTTGACAACGCCAGCCAGTATAATATGCCGTATTCATTGCACCGGCTGATGAAACTGAAGGATTATCATCCGGGCAAACGCGTCCTCGGAGCCAGACAGCAAATGCAGGAGGATGAAGAACTTTACCGCAAAGGAGAAAAGCCGGAAGCGTTGATTGATTATCCGGTCAGCGCTACGGATTATGAAGCAGTGGACGTATTCAACTGGCAGGATGAAGCGGCAGGAATGCTTTCACAGATGGAATTTATCCGCAGGGTTGATGTGCAGTCTGAAACCGTCGAACGGTATATTCGGGATGGAAGGATCATCCCGGATATGATTGTGCCGCTCAGTGAGCATAAAAAGCTGAAATACTTCAGGGAAGAAACGTTGGTTGCTGCAGCCGGAGAGTTTGGCTGGACGCTTATCAATGATGACAACCGCAAAGAGCTTTTCATGGATATGGTACGTCAGATGGATATGAGCTACTCCTACAAGCCTGTTTTGCTGAAAGCGATTTTCACGAATGCTGACAAAGACGGACGTGTTTCGATCGAAACGATAGTGGCATATTTCAAAGATTATTACGAGAATAGAAAAGCAAGAGGGTTAACGCCGGAAAAACCAAATAGTATTTTTGCCAAAGGCGGATATACCGACACGGAAGCACGAAGAAATATTCTTTCCAATCCCTTCAAACGGTTTGAGGATATGCAAATGCTCCATCACACAAAAACACTCGGTATCATCGAGGTTGAGCCGACAGTCTGGAAACATCTGACTGATGATGAAAAGGCTGAAATCCAGTGTATTTGTGATGAGAAGTCAGAGAAATATTTTGAGAGGATATCCGGAGAAAAGAATTGAGGATAAAAACATGACCGACAACAAATCCGCGTTTGCGGTGAATCAATACGACGAGAACGTGCGGAAGGTGATTCCGCATTATGATGAGATATACGAGCAGATTTTCAGCGTGATAACCACCTATTGCGGTGACAAGCCGGTTGCCGTTCTGGACACCGGCTGCGGTACAGGCAATTTCGGCGTTATGGCGTTGAACAGGTTGAATTTGTCTGAGCTGGTGCTCTGCGACCCGTCCGAAAAAATGCTTGCTGATGCTCAAAAGAAGTTAGCAAATCAAGGCTGTGAATTTTACTGTATCGGCTCGGAAAAGCTGCAATTTGAAAACCGCTTTGATGTAGTAACGGCAATCCAGTCGCACCACTATTTTGACAGAGCAACCAGAGTAACAGCGGTCAAAAACTGCTTCAACGCCTTGAAGCCGGGCGGCGTCTTTATCTGCTTTGAGAACACCGCGCCGTTTACCGAATGCGGCAAAGACCTCTTACTGAAACGTATCGAAGCCTTTGGCTTAGCAGCCGGAAGAACGCCTGATGAAGTGTGGTCACATTCAGCAAGATACAACACCGAGTATTTTCCGATCACGATCAAGGAGCACTTGGAACTGCTCGACAAAACAGGCTTTGCCGCCTGCGAGCTGTTCTGGCATTCCTACATGCAGAGCGGCTTTTACGCGATAAAGGAGTAGCTTGATAGGGGAATGGAGTATATCGGAGTACTTAAGCTTTTATACTAGTCTCTGATAAAATACTTTAAAACAGATGTCGATGGAAAATTTTGCAGAACAAGGCGGAGGACGCAGGAATCCTGACGGATTCCGAGGACGACAACGCAGTTCTGCGAAATTTTACGCGGCAGATGTTAAAGGATTATATTAGAGAGTAGTATTAGACGTTTGTGATTGAAATAGCGCTTTATTCATGATAGAATTAAGAAAACAATTGAAACTTATCAAAAAGGTTAATGATAATAATGCTGCACGATGGATTATATGAACAGGTAATCAGCAGAGAAATGGATTCAGAGCTTGCCGCTACGGACAAGCTCAGTCAGACTGCGCCCATTGACAGTGCAGAAGCCTTGAAGATCCTCTCCAAATATGTTGCTGAGATTGTTGAGAAAGGTCTTGAAAACGTTAAGGATAACGGTGGGGATCTGAGCTCTCAGGTAGAACTCGTCAACCGCATTGTATCCACGATTACGTCCGAAACGCATGAGCCTGAGTTCGATAGTCAAAGCGTAGCACAAAGAGCGGAGCAATTACTCGCTCTTATGGATAAGCAAAACAACATCCTTGCCGTCAATGAAAAGGCTGAGATCGTACGTCCTGAGACCTCGATTGCCATGAGTTCACTGTTCACCGGTGCGGTACATGAACCTCAGATGTACACGGAGCTCAAGAAGGAAATCGTCTCCTGCAACCGCATTGATATGCTGGTGTCCTTCATCAAGTGGAGCGGACTGCGCCTGATAATGAGCGAGCTTTCGGAGTTCACTCAGAAGGGCGGAGAGATGCGTATCATCACGACTGCCTATATGGGAGCAACCGACGTAAAAGCGATTGAGGAATTGCGTAAGTTACCTAACACCAAGATTAAGGTCAGCTACAATACCAAGATCACCAGGCTTCATGCAAAGGCATATATCTTTTATCGCGATACCGGCTTTACCACCGCATATGTTGGTTCTTCCAACCTTTCTAATGCGGCACTGACCAGCGGCCTCGAGTGGAATACAAAAATCACGAAAAAGGATTTGCCGGAAACGATCGATAAGGTCGCGGCGACCTTTGAGTACTATTGGAATGACAAGGAATTTGAATACTATGACGAAGGTCAGTGTGAGCGCTTGTCTAAGGCGTTAAAAGCAGAGAAGTATTTTGATACAAATAATCCTGAGATGTATACGATGGATATCATGCCTTATTCGTATCAGCAGGAGATCCTCGACAAGCTCGAAGCCGAACGAGAGGTGCGCGGCTATACCCGCAATCTTGTTGTAGCGGCAACAGGTACGGGCAAGACGGTTATCTCTGCATTGGACTATAAACGTTTCAGGAAGAAGAACCCCGACAAGCCCTGCCGTCTGTTATTTGTCGCTCACCGTGAGGAGATTTTGCGCCAGAGCATGTATACCTTCCGAGCAGTGTTGAAGGACGCCAACTTCGGAGAGCTGTTTGTCGGCAACTATAAGCCTGAAAGCATTGATTATCTTTTCATTTCGGTACAGACCTTTAATTCACAGGACTTCAACGAAAAGACGAATCCGGATTTCTACGATTACATCATCGTGGACGAATTCCATCACGCCGCTGCACCGACGTATCAGAAACTGTTGTCCTATTATCAGCCTCAGATTCTTCTCGGATTGACTGCAACTCCTGAACGTATGGATGGCAAGAGTATTCTGCCTTATTTCAACCATCGTATTGCTGCTGAGATACGTCTGCCGGAAGCAATCAACAGAAAACTGCTCTCTCCCTTCCAATACTTCGGTGTGACCGATACCGTTGATCTCGATCAGCTCAAATGGGCGTCGGGCGGTTACGACAAAACGGAACTGTCAAATCTATATACCATCAGCGGAATGATTGCTCATCGCAGAGCAAATCATGTTGTTTATTCTCTGCTGAAATATGTAACTGACATCGAGGATGTCAAGGGACTTGGATTCTGTGTTACAGTTGCACATGCTGAGTTCATGTCCGGATATTTCAACGAGCATGGCATCCCATCCATGTTCCTAACCGGTAAATCTCCCGAAGAGGAGAGAAAGCTGGCTAAGGATAAGCTTGTAAAAGGTGAGGTGCGCTTCATCTTCGTGGTCGATATCTACAACGAAGGCGTCGATATTCCCGAGGTGAACACAGTATTGTTCTTGCGATCGACAGAATCGTTGACAATCTTTCTCCAGCAGCTCGGACGTGGACTCAGATTAGCAGAAGATAAAGAATGCCTGACTGTTCTCGACTTCATCGGTCAGGCAAACAGGAAGTATAACCTTGAAGACAAATTTTCCGCTTTGCTTTCCAATACCTCACGCAGCGTAACGCGCGAGATCAAGGACGGCTTTACCTCTCTGCCGAAGGGCTGTTATGTACAGCTCGAGAAGAAGGCGGCTAAATACATATTGGATAATATCCGTGCGTCTTACGGCAATAGCGCGGGACTTGTTTCGCGTATTGCTTCTTTTGAAGAGGATACAGGCTTAACCCTGAACCTCGAGAATTTTCTTGACTTCTATCACCTTGATGTGCGTTCTCTGTATAAGTTCGATACCTTCTCTCGCTTGTGCGCTCGCGCAGATGTGATTGATGATTTCGACGAGTCCTTAGAGGAAGCAATAAAGAAGGCGTTTGTTCGTCTTGCGACGATTGACTCACGCAGGCTTATTCATTTCTTGTTGGATATCTTACCTCGGCTTGACGACGTGAACTTCGATGCGCTTAGCGATGCTGAGAAACGCATGATGCAGATGCTGTATGTATCTATCTGGCTCAAAACTGTTGATAACTGGAACAGCGATGGGGTTCTTGATAATCTATATGCTTTGTCTGATTGTCCGGTTTTACTGGGTGAAATGTTGGAGCTGTTACAGTATAACTATAATCATATCGACTTCATTGACGAGCCTGTCGATCTGGGCTTTGATTGTCCGCTTGATCTTCATTGTACCTATACGCGAGATCAGATACTGGTAGCACTCGATTTTATGAAGCCTTCGACAGTACGTGAGGGTGTCAAGTGGTTGCCTGAAAAGCAGACTGATGTGTTCTTTGTCACGCTCAACAAAGCAGACAAAGATTACTCGCCGACGACGATGTACAACGACTATTCAATCAATAGCGAGCTATTCCATTGGCAGAGTCAGAGTACAACGGCAGAGAATTCTCCTATCGGTCAACGATATATTCATCATAAAGAAAAGGGTACAAAGGTACTGTTGTTCGTTCGAGAGTTCAAAGCTGACCGAGTTGCCAACAGCGTGGCAGCATATACCTACCTTGGAACAGCAAATTATGTGAAGCATACCGGCTCCCGACCGATGAATATCACATGGAAGCTAGATCATCCCATTCCTGCTAAGTATCTGAAAAAGACGAACAAGTTGGTAGTAGGATGATGAATCGTTTTTCATAGGAGCGATAAAACATGCTTGAAAGCTTTGAAAAAATGAAATGGGAGGACATTTACAGCTATTGGAAAGCGTCTACCGAAGGTTGTGTGAGTATCGTTAATCGTGCTCCCTTACCCAGAAAGATAGCAGTGAAAAGCAGCGTCAAAAATCGAATATACACCAATCTTTGGTTGAACAGCAATCAGCTTGATGATGTGAAATGCGAAATGAATCACCTGACAGTATTCTTAGAATCTCGCTGTAGAAATACACTTACCGATGAACGAGTTATGCGAGCAGCGGATTTGCTGGTGCAGGCAAAGAGCGACGAAGAACGAGCCGCGATATGGATATGGATCTTTTGTAGCTCATTGGAAAATGCCAAACTGCCCTATCCGAACAGTCTCTACATTGATTATGTCGGAGCGAAGTCAAGACTGTATTTGCAGGATCATTTCAAAGAGTGGGTTTTTAAATATCATCACCGATTTCCACAGTTGTTTGTGGGAGCTAATACGCTCAGTAAGGTGAAATTCGAGCGTTACTCCGTCATTGTCGATTTTGCAATCATGAACGCATACATGGTATGCAAGGAGTATTCTATCGCGCTCTTTGACTCTGAGCCGGAGGCAGATGATCCTCCGTACAGCTATCATAATCTGAGGAAAGAATAATTTATTTAGGATAAAGAATACTTCATATTAATGTCAACTACGGTGGAGAAACTAGTTGATTTTGAATATTTGGAATCAAATTGATATTTAGTGCTACGATTATGAGAATAGTCTTAGAAAGGAATAATCATGACCGAAGTTGTAGCGGCGCTGATATGGGACGGGGATAAATTCCTGATTTGTCAGCGGCCGGAGCATAAGGCACGAGGGCTGTTATGGGAATATGTCGGCGGAAAAGTTGAAGCCGGTGAAACAAAGCAGGAAGCTCTCATCAGAGAGTGCAGGGAAGAGCTGGACGTGACGATTACTGTTGGTGACGCGTTCATGGACGTTATCCACGAGTACCCCGACATTACGGTTCATCTCACGCTGTTCCATGCTCAGATTGTGAGCGGTGAAATCAGGCTCTTGGAGCACAACGCCGTCGCATGGATTGCACCTAACGAGCTCCCGAATTACCCCTTCTGTCCTGCGGACAAGGAGATTAACGAGCGGATTGCGGCGAGGTCATCGTTACTCAACCCTATGCCGTCACATCAGGGGAGGACAAAATAATGCTGGAAATTCTGAAAAACAGGTTCACTGTAAATATCAATCGACATCCGAATTTGGAATGGGAGTATGTTGAAAGCCGGCTGAAGGCTCATACTGCCGCGCTGAAGGCTTTGCGGTGTATGGAAGAAAGCGGCGGCGAGCCTGACACAATCGGCTTTGATGAAGCCGGAGACAAGCTCATCTTCTGCGACTGTTCCAAAGAATCTCCTGCAGCCCGCAGAAGCCTGTGCTATGATGACGAGGCTTTGCAAAAGCGAAAGAAGAATCCGCCGACAGGCAGTGCGTCTCAGCAGGCGAAGGAAATGGGTATCGAGCTTTTGACAGAAGACCTCTATTACAGATTGCAGCAGCTCGGAGAATTTGACTTAAAGACGTCGAGCTGGATCCATACGCCTGAAACACTCAGAAAGAAAGGCGGAGCCTTGTTCTGCGAACGCCGGTACGGAAGGGTGTTTACCTTTCACAACGGAGCGGATTCTTATTATTCATCCCGCGGATTCAGAGGATATATTATCGTATGAACCCCGCGCCGAAAAACGGATTTTCCGCGATAAAGGAGTAAATATTTGATGACGGAACGCAATATTCTGACAGTTACCTGTCGGGAGCAATTCAGGGAATGGCTGACGCTTCACGCAGCGGAAGAAAGTGAATGTTGGGTAGCCGTCAAGCGCGGCAAGCCGGTTGAGCCTGACAGCTTTTACTATATTGACGCGGTGGAGGAAGCACTGTGCTTTGGCTGGATCGACAGCATTCAAAAGCCTATCAACGGCGTGAGAATGCAGCGGTTCAGTCCGCGCAAGAAAAACAGCCCCTGGACGGAGCTGAATAAAGAGCGTGTGCGCCGTTTGGAAAGGCTTGGCTTGATGACAGACGCCGGCAGAGCCGTCCTTCCGGCAATGGGGGCGAGGAGCTTCCGCATTGACCCGGACGTTGAAGCCGCGTTGAAAAAAGCCAGAGTCTGGTCGCGGTTCAAAGCCTTTCCGCCGCTTTATCAGCGCGTTCGCGCCTACAACGTTGCCTTCTATAAAACGCGCAACCGCGCAGCCTATGAAAATGCGCTCGCGCACCTGATAGAGAAAACCAAAGCCGGCGAGATGTTCGGCGAATGGAACGACTACGGCAGATTGTCGGAGTGAGTCTTTGTTTGATAAAAATTCAACCGCCCTGCGATTGGCAGGGCGGTTTTGGCGGTTTGTTATGAACTGTGTTTCACCAACAGCTTTTCCAATTCAGCCTGGCTGTGATGATGGGTATGCTTATCGGTTTTTGTGAAATGATCGTGGCGGTGGGAATGCGTCACGGTATGCGTATGCGTTGTGCCGTCGTGCGTGTGGGTAAAGGTGTGGTTATGCGCGTGCGTGTGACGGTTGAGCAGCGTATCATAAACGACAAAGGCTGTACCTGCCAGCATAACTGCCAGCGCAAGAATATAGCTGACGCTCAGATCTTCTCTTAACAGCGCAAAGGACAGAAATGCGCCGATGAAAGGCGCCACGGCATAATAGGCGCTTGTTTTGGCGGCGCCGAGCGTTTTCTGCGCGCGGATATAAGTAAAAATACTCAAGCCGTAAGCGACAAAGCCAAGCAGCAGTGCCGGCAAAACATACACCCATTCCGTGATCCGCTCGCCGATGGCGAGGGCGATGATCAGCGAACCGGCGCCGGAGCACAAGCCCTTGATGGTGACGATTTGGTAGGTGCTTTTGCCGGAGATCTTTCTGGTGCAGTTATTTTCAAAGCCCCAGCAAACGGTCGCGCCCAATACGAACAGCGAACCGACAGAGAAATCAAAGCTGTCTGCGCCGCCGAAGGTCAGCAGTATGCTTGACAGGGTGATAAATGCAATGGCTGTCCATAAAAAGCCGCTGACCTTTTCTTTAAAGATGATCAGGGCGATCACGGTGGTAGCGACGATCTCAAAATTGCCGAGCAGTGTGGCGTTGGCGGACGAGCCGATTTGAACGCCGACCATCAGCAAAATCGGCGCGATAATATCCAGCAAAACCATTCCGATGACGTAAGGTAAATCGGAGCGGTCAAGCCTTTCTGTTTTTTGTTCCTTCGGAAGATGAAACAAATACATCACTCCGACGCCCAGCCCTGCGCCGACATATAAAAGACCTGCCATCATGGTCGGCGGCGTATGATGAAGCAGCAGCTTTGAGCAAGGAACATTCAGCGCATAAAACAAGGCGGCTGCTATCGCGTACAGAATTGCCGTCATTTTTCCGTTTTTCATGATATCCTCCAAGCGCTTGATCTATGCTAATAGTATAGCACCGAATTGTGAGCAGTACAAGTGTCTTTCTTTTTATTATTTTGCAAAATCAACCGCCCTGCCGGTATTGTCCGGCAGGGCGGTTTTTAGGAGAATCATCATTTGGTTTGATGTGGTGTTTCGTTTGCTTTGATCAAATCGTGTCTATCAGGTTCCCCAGTATTCGTCGCCGTGAACCTCTTTTTCCCAGCTGCGGGTAACGTACCATTCGCTGATTTTGGTGTTTTTGCCGTCGTTCTTGATCTGGCAGGCGTATTCGCCGTTGAATTCGGTCCAATGAAGGTCGATTTGGGTGTTATTGGCTTTCTTGGAGATGTCGATGCAGGGCTTGGCATCGTAGCCGTAGTAGGAAGCGCCGTTGAATTCCACATATTTTGTCTTCAGGGTGGTGTTGTTCGCGTTGTCCGGTATCACGAACTTGCGGTTGTCGCCGCAAAGCTTCGCGCTCTGGAGTTCAAGACTTGCGCCGTTGTTGATGGTGAACAGATCCAGATCCTTCTTTGCGGAGCAGTCGAAGCCGTTGCTCTTGCAGTACATATTGATGTATACTTTTCTGCCTTCGGGGATCTCAAAGCCGCCCTTGTCGTTCAAGCCCTTTACATTGTTATCGATCTTGAAGCCCTTCTTTGCGTCTGCCTTTACATACTGATTCATTTTGAGAACGACGATGTTGAAGTTCTTGCCGCTGTCGATGCCCTGTGACCAAGCGTCGATGAAGGAGGTGCAGCCCTTCTTGATGGTCTTGTTGCCGTCTAAGACATACAGGTCGGCGACAACATATTTGCTCGGGATAGAGCCGTTTTCTTTCAGTACGGTCTTGAAGATGTTCTCGATATCGACCAAGCTGCTGTGCAGGTTGGCTGCGGTGTTTTCAAACTTTGCATAGGGGGATTCGTCCTCGTTGACGGTGATGATGCCGTTGTCGATTTCGTATTCCTTTACGCGGAACTGCATGGCGTTGAGTGCATTGATGATAGCGTAATCCATCAGGGCTTGTTCTTCCATGATACGAATTTCTGCGTTGATGCTGTCAACTGCGCCGTAGTAGTCGGGGGTTTCTTTGTAGCTGTGCTTGCCGGTGTCTGCCGCGACGACTCTGTCCATCAAATAGTTGGTGAGCTGGCGGTAGCCGTTTTCGTTGTTGTTGGAGGTGCGCTGACCCTTGAGGAAGCGGAGCATTTCGTCGAAGTTTGCCTGCATGGAGCTGACGTTGCACTTGGGATCTGCGAGGATCTCTTTGTAAGCCTTGTAGGTGGTGTTGTTGATCTTGTCGTTGCCGTCGCAGGTGATGTTCGCCTTGTTTTCGTCAATGCGCTTTAACGCGTGTGCGAAATCTGCCGCTACGGTGTCCGCCTGAACGCGGAAGTCCTTGGTGTCGATGTTGCTGTTGATAGCTTTGAGCTGGTTCATCTGGAGGGTGTGATAGTTGGCGGTCTGAGTGGAGAGGTCTTTCACCTCGTCGAGAACCTTATTGATCTCCGCCTTGATCTCTTCTGTGCTCTTGTCGATCTTGTCGAGAATGTCCTGATTGGAGGGTCCATCATCTTCGAGTCCGAGAACCATGTTCAAAATAGGCGGAAGTCCCATCTTGGAGAGCTCGGGACCGGCTAACTTCATCACTTCGTCCTTCGCGTAGCCGAAGGTGGTGCTGAGTACGGTTTCGGCGATGCCGGGGATAGCAAAAGCGGAAGCGGAACCGATAGCCATGGTGCCTACGGAAAATAC
Source organism: Ruminococcus sp. (assembly GCA_017471345.1). Lineage (GTDB taxonomy): Bacteria > Bacillota > Clostridia > Oscillospirales > Acutalibacteraceae > Ruminococcoides. The sequence continues at coordinate 1,907 of JAFUUV010000005.1, read as the reverse complement.
GGTGATGGCGGAAAGGATGCCTGCGATCAATCTGGTCTTGAATCTTCTTGTCTTTTTCATGTTGTTCACTCCTTTTGAATTTGTTTTATTATTTGTTGTGTTTGTGTTTAGTGTGTTGGTGGTTGTGGTTTTTGTGGTTTTCATTTTGGTATCTCCTTTCGGTTTTGTTTTTTATTGTGACTTTAGTATATCAGGGTGATCTTTGCAACTTCTTTGCAGATTTTCAAGTTTTTGAAAAAAGTTTTGAATTTTTTCAAGAGGTTTTGTGTTTCCCTTGACTGTGACTAAAGTATATCAGCCCGACCTTTGCAACTTCTTTGCAAATATCGGGTTTTTTAAAACTTTTACGATTTTTTAACTTTTTATTCCCCGATCCCTATGTTATAATGAAGAGAAGTCGAAAAGGAGGCGGTGTCATGAAGAAAATCATCGAAGGCAAGATATGGACAGCGGTCTGCGTTGCGCTGACACTTCTGATGATCGTGAGCGCGATTTGGATCGGTATGCGCTATTATGTCAGTATGGATATCTATGAAACGCCGTCGATGTTTTTGGAGGGCGAATACTCCGTAGACGGCGGCGAATGGAAACCGATCGAAAAAGACCGCTATATCACCGACCACTTTCACAAAATTGTATTTAAAGGTAAGATGTCGAAAAAGCTCTTGATGTATTTTGGAAGCCTGACAATTTCTTCCAAAAATGTTTGGTATACTTTGAAAACGACCGACGGTACCGTGATACAGAGCTATCACTTTGACGACGAAAAGCTTTCTTATGAACACACCAAAACCGATAAACCGTTAGCGCTCGATATGCCGAATACACCCGGCTACTGCGTAAAATCTATTTTTCCGGACTATCTCACGGAGATCGAGAATATCACGGAGGACTCGGAGCTTATTTTTGAGGTAGAATATCCCTACGGTTACGCGCTTGTCAGTTATAACGACTGTGTTGACGTTACAGCGTATTACAACGAGGGAATGTATCTGCGTTTCTTCTATGACGCGTTACCGCCCGTATTGCTGTTCGTTTTGATATGCTTCTTCGGGCTGTTCTTTTTCCCCGTGGCAAGCTTTATCCTCGGAAAGATCGATTATAAGTACCTAACCTTCGGAATGCTCAGCTTTTTATGGGGATTGTATATGATCATGCAACAGATAAGCGGCTATCTGAACCTTTGGATCGTAGACCCGACTGTCTGTATGATGATGGACAAAATCACCGGGTATTGCTTTGTAGCCGCGGTGCTGTTCTATTTCAAAGCCAATATGAGCAGCAGAGGAACGCGCATTGCCGCCAACATCGCGTCGGCTGTCTACTTAAGCTGCGTTTTCACCGTATTTATTCTGCACCTTTGCCACATCAGGGATCTCAACGCTTCATCAATGACGATGAATTTCGCCACTGCGGGCAGCATAGTGATGATGATAGTATTGCTCTGCGTAGAAATGAGGATCAATCGCAACGCGCTGTTCTTCCTGTTGTCATGGGTGCCGTTGCTGCTGACGGTCGCAATAGACGCCGTCGATCAATTCATCCACCTGCCGGGTTCACACTACTTCAACTACGGCTTGGCAATCACGATGATCGTGCAGATCGTGCGGCTGATCGGCGATCTGAGGTTCCAGTATAAAGAAGCGATCCGGCATCAACAGATGCAAAAGGAGCTGTACGAGGCAAAGGTCAGCGTGATGACGTCACAGATCCGTCCTCATTTTATGTATAACGCCCTGACGTCCATCGCGATGATGTGCGAGATCGATTCCAAGATCGCTAAAGAAGCGACGATCACCTTCGCCAAATATCTCCGCGGCAATATGGATTCTTTAAAACAAACCGGTCCGGTACCGTTCACGCAGGAGCTGGAACATCTGAAAAAGTATTTATATATTGAGAAGCTG
>JAFUUV010000042.1 GCA_017471345.1 Ruminococcus sp. | reverse complement strand
TCCTCCGGAAAATTTTGCTGCGGCACCGGCGTACCGTAGGGTAAAAACGCGCCGACAATCCTGCCGTCGGCAGCATCAATGCCGCGCTCGGCTAAAAAGCGCGTCAGAATGGCGCGGTAATCCGTCGTTTGGTCGTAAGCGCCTGCCGCGCCGACGCACACGCTGTCGCCGTGCGGAAACGTCCAGATGTAGCCGTTGGCGATGTAGCCGAAGTAGAGGTCAACGCTCTTGGACGGCAGCTTCTCGGTCGGCAGATAGATTTCCGCGCCGAACGCCAGCCGCCGCTTAGCCACGGCGTACAGCTTGCGCGACAGGCTGAGCGCGCCGTCCGCGAAAATCAGATTGTCATAGTACAGCTCGTCACCGTTTTGCAACAGCAGACGGTGATTTTTGGTATCCACGGACACGCGCACCCCCTCGTACAGCGTGCCGCCGAGAGAGCGGTAGCGCTCTGTCAGGGCGTTGTCAAACGTCTCGCGGTTGACCAGCCGCACCGGTTGCTTGATGGCTGCGGCGGCGATTTCCTCCTTGCCGCGCAGCAGCCGCACGGTGTCCGCCGTGTCGCAGAACAGCGCGTCCGACACCGCGCCGTCATAGAGCGCTTGCAGCAGGCGGAAGGTTTTGCCGGTGACGAGTCCGGCACAGGTCTTTTTGCGCGGAAATACCGCCTTGTCGAGCACGCAGTGGTTCACGCCGTTTTTTTGCAGGCTGATGCCGCACGCCGCGCCGGCAGGACCGGCGCCGAGCACGACGGCTGTGTAATGCTTTTTCATGATGATTCCCCCGATTCTATTTTCATTATATCACGCCGAAACCGATTGTCAACGCGAAAAAAGTGTAGTATAATAAGCGGTAGACAGGAGGGGCTTATGGCATATTTCGGAAAACTCTATCTCGACAAGGAAAAGGATATCATCGTGGAGCTTGACAGGACGGACGGCTGCCTGCGCTATGTGCTGCGCACGCCCAACCACGCCAAGGGCAATCTCATCCGCAACTTCGCGCGGCTGTGCGGTCTGCCGCTCACGACCGGCGACGACGGGCTGCGCGTCATCCGCGGCGAGGTGCCGTGCTACGTCGATGAGCGCAACCGCGAGGTCTATGTGCTGCGCTTGGCGGACACCAAGGTCGCCAATATCTACCCCGACGGCACCATCGAGCGCAAGGCGTACATTCCGGCGATTTCCAAAACCCTGATGAGCCAGACCAAGGACTACCGTCTGAACGTCCAAAAAACGCTGGTCAAGACCTACATCCGCCGCGAGTACAAGTTCCGCACCGACCTGCACACCCACATGAACGCCAATCTGGACGCGGACATTCTGATGGCGCTGGGTATTTTTCATCAGATTCGCTATCCGCTGTATTATATCAAGAAGCTCTCGCTGCGCTGTACCGAGCGGCAGTGGCAGGCGCTCGCGGCACAACGCGCGGAGGTGGCGGAGCGGTTCGCGTCCTCGTCGCTCACCGGCAAGTACCTCACGCGCAAAATCGACGACAACACCTTCATCAATTTCGCCGACCTCATTCTCGGCAACCTCGGCAACGCCGCCTGCAACCTGCCCAAAATCCGCGCCTCGCTGACCATCCTCAAGGACGGGCAGGCGGTGTTCACCAATCTCGAAAAGGTCTATCTCTACCGCTATGTGTTCACCAAGGGCGTGCCCTTCGGCAGCGATATTCCGATAGATCACTACCGCGACATTCCCGACGCGGACATCGCCGCCGCTGTCGGACAGATGATAGAGGACAGCCGCAACCCCGACTACGCGGATAACACGCTTTTTCAAAATAAGCTGCTGTGGATTGCGCGCGGCAGCCAAAAGCGCGGCGTGCGGTACCTTGAAATTTCCGACACCACCCTCGTCAAGCCCGAGGGCGCGGCGCAGATGCTGCGGCAGGTGCACGCGGTCATGCCGGCAATCACGCGCGAAACCGGCGTTACGCTGCGGTTTTTGGCAGCCATCCGCCGCATTCCGCTGACCATCGTGCGCGAAAAAGCCACCGTCCGCGAGGATGTGCAGCGCCAGCTGCGCGTGATTCGCGCGGTGGCGTGCAGTCCCTACGTCGCCGGCAGCGATATCATCGGCGAGGAAATCAACGACATCCGCGAGCTGCGTCCGGTTCTGCGCGGCTTGGTGGCGATTGCCGGCGAAAACGACGGCTTTGTCATCCGCGTCCACGCCGGCGAAAACGACGGCTTGCGCGACAATGTCGCCAACAGCCTTGCCTGTGTGCGTGAAGCCCTCGCCGAAGGGCAGGCAATGCCGCCGATGCGCATCGGTCACGGCTTGTACACCGCCAACCTCCGTTCGCCGCGCGGCAGACAGCTGATTGCCGATTTGCGCGACTGCGGCGTCACGCTCGAATTTCAGCTGACCTCCAATGTGCGGCTCAACAACCTCAGCTCGCTCGGCAGCCATCCGCTCAAGGAGTACCTGCGCGGCGGCGTCAGCTGTGTGCAGGGCACCGACGGCGGCGCCATTTACGGCACGGATTCCATCGACGAGCAGCTCACGATGGAGCGCCTGCTCGAGCTGTCCTATGACGAGATGCTTGCCATGCGCCGCGCCGAGGACAGGATTTTGGCGCGGAGCATGGAGGTGTTTGCCGCCAAATCCGAGCGGTTTGCGCAACTATGCGACGGCAGCGTCGAGGACTTCCTCAACCGCCGCATCGCCGCGTCCGATGATGACGGCGAAAACGTGCGCACCGCCGCCGCGCGGCTCGAAAGCGCGGTGTGTCTGCGTCAGAGCATCCGCGAGCTGCCCGACGACAAGGCGCCGGTGATTCTGCTCGGCGGCAGCTTCAACAGCAGCCGCCACTCCACACGGATGAAGCCCTCGCTGTCAGCGCTGCTGCGCATTCTGACCGAACGGCTCGATCCGCAAAAGGTTTTCTTCGTCATCGGCAACCGCCTTTCGGGGTATGAAAAGGAGCTGGTGCGTCTGTGCGGCGGCAGGTTTGAGATTTTCGCCATCGTCCCCACGCTCATCCGTCCCACCGAAGCCCAACGGCTGCTGCGCAGCGGCGTCGGCGTGCGTGTATCCATCGAGCCGTCACGCATGGGACTGTACAAGAGCTTCGCCTATGAAATCTTCAAGCGCCGTCCCTCGGTTGTCCTCGCCTTCGACGGCAACTCCGCCGGTGCCAACACCGTGCAGGAGGCAAAAAACGGCAAGCAGGAGGCGCGGATTTTCGTCAACCGCCACTGCCGCGTTCTCAACGCCAAGGCGCAGACCATTCAGGGCTATGTCAGCGTCATCGAGGGGGAGCAGGACGCCGCCGTCATCCTCGCCGACACGGAAAAGGTCTGGGAGAAAACCCGACAGGGATGGAGGAGAGAGTAAGGCGTCATGCGTAATGGCGTGATACCGATTTCTAATCAGCAAGGAGCCGTTTGATACCATGAAGAAACATAAGATAAAACCGCGAAATTTATTTCTGCTGATTTCCCTGTTGGCTGTTGCCGCCGCTTTTTTGATTTATACGGTATGCGTCGGCGGTACATACACGTTTACGGAAAGCCTCGGCAAGAGTCCTGTCGAGCAGAGCCGTATCCACGCGGTATCCTCTGACGAAAATGTGGTAAGGATTGATTCCGTAGAGCAGGTAGCGGATGATTCTGTCTATTCGATTGCGGTTACGGTGAAGGGCGTTGCTGCCGGCAACTGTGTCGTTACCCTGATGTATCCGCTCTCTGAAACGGGTGAAACGTGCGTGAGAGAAACAGCCTTTCGCGTCCTGCCCTTCGGGATTGTCTACGATCAGACAATCGACAGCTTTACGGGCTTACAGGTGTTTTTTCCGCTTTTTCTGCTGGTGATGCTCTTGCTGATTTTCGTCCTTTCACTGGATTTTGCGGAAAAGATTCGACGCGGCGATTTTTCGTATTCTATGGTGGTAATCGGCGGTATCCTGCTGTTCTTCCTGCTGAATTTCATCATCGCCGTAACCGAACCCCACACGTGGCACTTTCAGAATGTCAGCACAAAGGATATTCTCGCGCTGATTATGAGCAGCGGAAACCGCTTTGTGATGTTTTCCGAGATTCCGGTCATTCTGCTCAGTCTTGCGCTGGCAATCAGCAATATCTGGCTGGTTGTCAGGGAAGGCTTTCGTCCGCAAAACCTACTGGGCGTTGTCATCGCCGTCATCATCGCCGGCGGCATGATTCTGATTCGGCTGAGCAATAACTACAACGAAATAGAATCCGACGCGCTGTACTATGTCGCGATGGTCATGAATATCAGCGCGGCGTTCCTGCTGAGCTACTTTGAGTGTATGTTCCTTTCAACCATGTTTTGCGCGATTGCGTCCGCGTGCTATGTACCTCCATATCCGCTCGATTATTTGATGATTCTTGGGTGCGCGATTCAAAAAGACGGCACGCCGACGCCGATTCTGAGGGGAAGGGTGCAGCGCGCCTTTGATTTTGAGCGCGAACAGTATGAAAAAGTCGGAAAGCACGCGGTGTTTGTGCCGTCGGGCGGTCAGGGCAGCGACGAGGTGATCAGCGAAGCGGAATCCATGAAGCGCTGCCTGATGGAGATGGGCGTTCCCGAGGACAGGATTCTGAAAGAGGATCACTCTGTCAACACCTACCAGAACATGGCGTTCTCCAAGAAGGTCATCGAGCAAAACGCCGGTGAGCTTGAAAAGGTGAAAATCGGCTTTTCAACCACCAATTATCATGTGTTCCGCGGCTACACGCTCGCCGAAAAGCTCAACATGAAGGTCAAGGGACTGTCCGCAAAAACAAAGCTGTATTTCTTTCCCAACGCGTTCGTCAGAGAGTTCGTGGGCTTGCTGTGGGAGAAAAAGTGGAGGCACCTTTTGTTCATCACCCTGTTCTTCGTGTTCCTGCTGATTCTGTATCTGATTATCCGTTATTGACGGCACGGATGGCGAAGCAAATAGTCGATGAGGCGCGGTCAAAATCTCTGATTTTGGGCACCACACCCTACAAAACGTTTTGTGTATTTTCAAGCAGTCCCTCCGCACAAAGCGTCGGGCGCTTTTTCAAACAAAAAACTGTCAGGAAAACCGGTGCTTTCCTGACAGTCATTTTTTTACCGGATGAACGCGGCGGCTCAGCGGATGGTGATGGTGCTGAGAATATCCTCTCTCATGCGGATGGCTTCGTTGCGTGCGGCGACGGCGAAGTCCTCCTCGGTCAAGCCCTGCTTTTTCCACGCGCACATAATGCCGCGGCTGGAATTGATAATCGCGCCGAGACCGTTTTCGTCAAAGGCGTTCTTCGCGTCCTGCGCGCCGCCGCCCTGTGCGCCGTAGCCGGGCACAAGGAAGAAGGTATGCGGCGCCTTGGCACGCATTTCGGCAAGCTGCTCGGGATAGGTGGCGCCGACGACCGCGCCCACGGCGGAGTAGCCGTATTTGCCGCGTGACTCCTCGCCCCAGCCTTCGCACATTCTGCCCATCTGCTCGTACACCGTCGCGCCGTCGGACAGCTTTTTGTCCTGCAATTCGCCGGAGCTGGGATTTGAGGTCTTGACCAGCACAAAAATGCCCTTGTCCTGCGCGGCGCAGATGTTCAGCAGCGGCTTGATGCCGTCGGTGCCGAGATAGCCGTTGACGGTCAGCGCGTCCGCGCCGAAGGCGGAAAGCGGCTCGCCGGCGACGTCGGTGACGCCGAGATGCGCGGTGGCATACGCCTCCATGGTGGTGCCGATGTCGTTGCGCTTGCCGTCGGTGATGACAAACATTCCCTTCTCTTGCGCGTAGGAAATCGTTTCGGCGAGGGCTTTCACGCCCTGCCAGCCGTACATTTCATAATACGCCGCCTGCGGCTTGACGGCAGGCACAATATCACAGATTTGGTCGATAATCGCCTTGTTGAACGATAGCAGCGCCGCAGCCGCGCCTTCAAGCGTTTTGCCGTATGTATGGAAGCAGTCGTTTTTAATCGAAGCCGGTACAAAGTCCAGCTTCGGGTCGAGTCCCGCGACGGTGGGATTTTGTGTGCGCACAATCGCGTCAATTAATCTGTCAAAGCCCATGTGAAAACCTCCGTAATCTGTTACGAATTGATAATATCATACAAATCGTTCGCGAACTTGTAGTAATCGGAACGGTTGTCGTTGACGAACTGAATTGCCGGACGGGGATGGGTGTTGTACTGTCCGGTGAGCATATACGGAATATCGTAGCCCCATTTCACGCCCTGCTCACGCAGCTGGTTCATGTTCTCCTGAATGAAGCGGATAATCGGGTTGACCTTGTACTTCGGGTTTTTCAGGAATCCGAGTAGCAGCTCCAGCGAGCAGTTGCCGGCGCCGCGTCCCATGCCGTCCACGGTCGCGTCCAGATAGCTCGCGCCGTAAGCCATCGCGTCGATGGTGTTGGCAAAGGCAAGCTGCTGGTTGTTGTGAGCGTGAATGCCGGTCAGCTTGCCGTAGGTTTCGGCGATTTCGCCGTACATCTCGGAGAGGCGGCGCGCCTCCTCGGGATAAAGCGAGCCGTAGCTGTCCACGATGTAGAAGCACGACACCGGCGTCTGACCGAGAATTTCGAGAGCGGTGCGGATGTCCTCGGTACGCGCCTTGGACACCGCCATAATGTTAATGGTGGTTTCGTAGCCCTGCTTGGCGCAGTACTCAATCATCTCGACCGCCGCCGGAATGGTGTTGATGTAGGTCGCGATGCGCACCATGTCAATCGGGCTTTCGTTTTTGGGGATGATGTCGGTTTCAAAGTCGGTTCTGCCGACGTCCGCCATCACCGAGATTTTCATTTTGGTGTTGTTCTCGCCGACAATTTCGCGGATATCGTCGTCGTTGCAGAACTTCCACTTGCCAAAGTCGTCCTCGTCAAAGATTTCCTTGGACGCCTTGTAGCCAAATTCCATGTAGTCAACGCCCGCCTTGAGATTTGCCTTGTACAAATCGCGGACAAACCGGTCGTCAAACCGGAAATCGTTGCAAAGTCCGCCGTCTCGGATGGTAGCGTCCACGACGCGTATGTCCTGTCTGACGGACAGCAAATTACCCTTCTGTGCCATATATACCTCCCAAAATGATACATTATGAATGATGCACTATGAACTATGCATTAAAAACAAGCTTTCCTCCCAGCAAGGTCATCTTCACCCTGCCGGTCAGTGTCATGCCCTTGAAGGGCGTGTTTTTGCTTTTGCCGTGGAGCGCGTCGGGATTGACCGTCCACTGCTCGTCGGGGTTGAGCAGCGCGATGTCGGCGTTGGCGCCGACGGCGAGCGTGCCTGCCGGAATCCCTAAAATCCGCGCCGGATTGACGCTCATTTTCTCAATCAGCTGCGGCAGCGTCAGCAGTCCGGTCTTAACCAAAAAGGTGATGCCGACAGCAAGCGAGGTTTCCATGCCGATAGAGCCGTTGGGCGCCTTTTCGAAGTCCGCCTTTTCCTGCGGCGTATGGGGCGCGTGGTCGGTGGCGATCGCGTCGAGCGTGCCGTCCCGCAAGCCCTCGATAATCGCCTTGACGTCCTCGGCGGTGCGCAGCGGCGGATTCATGCGGAAGTCCGCGTCGCGGCGCAGCAGCTCCTGCTCGGTCAGCGAAAAATAATGCGGCGCGGTTTCGGCGGTGACGGCGACGCCGCGTCGTTTGGCGTCGCGGATAAGGGCGACGCTGGTTTTGGTGCTGACGTGGCAGATATGCACCGGCACGTTTTCGGCGGCGGCAAGCGCGATTTCACGCGCGGTACCGCAGTCCTCGGCGGCGGCGGGAATCCCCTTGACGCCGAGCGCCTCGCTGACGGCGCCTTCGTTGATTTTGCCGCCGTCCGCAAGGTACAAATCCTCGCAGTGCGCGACGACGGTCATGCCGCGCTGCGGCGCCTGACGCATGGCGTCGCGCAGAAAGCGCGAGTTGACCACCGGCCTGCCGTCGTCGGAAAGACCGACCGCGCCGGCTTGGCGCAGGGCAGTCAAATCGGTTGGCTCCTCGCTTCGCAGCCCCTTGGTAATCGCTGCAGCAACGTACACACGCGCCGCCGCGTCCTTGGCTTTGTCAAGAATATAGCGCACGGTTTCGGGCGTATCGACCGCCGGCACGGTGTTGGGCATCGCTAGCAGCGAGGTGACGCCGCCGGCGGCTGCCGCGCGGCAGCCGCTGAGAATATCCTCCTTGGCGGTCTGCCCGGGGTCGCGCAGGTGGACGTGCATATCCACCAACCCCGGCACGGCGACCAGACCGGTCGCGTCAATGACGGCGTCGCCGCTGAGGTTTTCGCCGACGGCGGTAATTTTGCCGTCGGTAATTTGTATATCCGCCTTGCCGTTGTACCCGTCAGAGGGGGAAATCACGGTGGCGTGTTGAATCACTAAACTGGACATAAATCTCCTTATCTGCGTGTGTTGGTGGGACGGCGGTTGGGCTGTGCCGGACGTCTGTTGTTGGACGGTCGGCGCTGCGCGCTTGCCGGACGCTTGCCGCCTGACGGTCGGCGCTGCGCGTTTGCCGGACGGCTGCCGGATGGTCTGCGCTGCGTGCTCTGAGGCGGTCTGCGCTCGCCGCGGCTGCGTACCTGTACCAGTCCGCCGTTTTCACGCTGCTGCTGTGCCTGCGCGCGCTGTCTGGCGGCTCTCTCACGGGCACGGCGACGGCGCTCCTCCTCCGCCTTTTGGCGCTTCTTTTTCATGCGGTGGCGCTTGATGGCGCGGCTGAGGTTGATGATGAAGTAGCCGCAGTGCACAAAGAAGTATTTCAAGCCGCTCCATACGCCGCCGGCAATGCCGGCAAGCACTGCCAAAAAGCCGCCGAACTTCTTTTTCTTATTTTTATTCTTATTCTTATTCTTTTTCTTCTTGTCTTTTTCCGGCTCGGGCTCGTCCTGTTTGACGGCTTCGGCGCGTTTTTCCTCCTCGCCGATTACATCATATTCCTCCGCGTCGGCGATGTCGCGGCTGTTGATGACGCCTACCGAATGGCGCGGCGGCGCTTCGTCAAAGAAGTCGTTGCTGTCCTTGAACTTGTTCGCTTTTGCCTGCGAGCGCACAAGCTCCTCGTCGTTCATGTATTCTTCCAGCTCGTCCGGCTCGTCGTCGCTCTGCGCTTCTTCCCCGTGAGCTTCTTCCTCGGGAGTATCTTCCTCGTCGGGAGCTGTTTCCTCGGGTGTTTCTTCCTCGGGTGTTTCTTCCTCGGGTGTTTCTTCCTCGGGTGTTTCTTCCTTCTCGGGCGTTTCTTCCTTCTCGGGCGTTTCTTCCTTCTCGGAAGCTGTTTCTTCGGTTGTTTCTTCCTCGGGTGTTTCTTCCTTCTCGGAAGCTGTTTCTTCGGACGTTTCTTCCTCGGGTGTACTCTCCTCGACGGCTTCGGGAACCTCGGTCAGCTCCTCAATGACATCCTCGTCCGGCTCGTCGCTGTCCGCGATACGCTCCACACGCGTCTGCGCCATCACTTCGGCAACCTCGCCGTCAAAGGTGACGCCGGCAAAAAAGTCGTCGTCATCGTCATCAGCGGTAATGCCGTCCTCCTCTGTTTTTTCCTCCGGATTTTCTTGGGCTGTCGGCGTATCTTCCGCCGGTACTGCGTCCTCCGGTGCTTCCGGCGTCGGCGTCTCTTCCGCCGGCGCTGCTTCCGTCATCGGTGCTGTCGGCGCGGTGTCCGCTTCGCTGCGGGGCAGGGGCGTTGTGGACGGCTCTTCCTCGAATTGCTCGGGAAGAGCTTCGGGAAAATCCTGCGGCAGCTCCTCTCCCAGCATTTCCGCAAGCTGCGCGTCGCTGAATTTGCTTTTCGGCTCGTCCGGAGTCGGCGCCGCCGCTGCGGGCACGGCAGGTGTGACGGGCGCGTCAGGCTCCTCCGGCTCTGCGTGTTCCGTTTCCTTGCGGGAGGATTTGCGCGTGTATTTGTCGGCAAGCTCCTCTAAAATCTGGTCGTGGTCATCCTGCTGACGGCGCCTTTCGCGCGAGGACTTGACCGACTTGGTGATGACGACAATCAGGATGATGATAAGCACCAGCGCCGCCGCGCCGACGGCGAGGTACAGCCAGTATTCCTGCAAAAAGCTGAGAATCGGCGAGCCGCCGAAGTTGACGCTGTTGACGATGTTGGTGAAGGTCTGAAAATCCGCGTCGGTCACATCCGCGCCGGGACGCTCCAGCGAAATGCTGATGCTCTTGCCGTTGTAGACGGTGTTGGCAAGATAGCCGGCGGCGCCGCCGACGCTGGTGTCAAAGCTGAGCCATGTCACCGGACCGCCGACAGTGCCGAGACGGAAGGCGGTATACTCCGGCTGCTTGAGAAATTCGTGCGCGAACTCGGTCAGCTTCTCGGCGGAAAGGGAGCTGTAGTTGCCGACGGTCTGCGTGTTTTCATTTTCGGTCATGCGCACCGTCACCGTGACGGACGCGGTGTTGTCCATGCCCTGCAAATAGATGTCGTTGCTGTTCATCTCGGACATGACCTTGTTGTAGTCCAGCCCGAACAGCGAAAAATACGTCGCGCTGTCCGGAGCGCTGCGGTCAACAGCGGTAAAGTTATCGGGCAGGGAGATGGTCATGCCTCCCAGCTCGGCGATGTGATAGGTTTTGTCCGCGGCAAACGTGGTAGCCGTCGCGCCTGCCGCGATAGCCGCGCAAATTCCCGCGGCTGCCAGTGATTTTATCAATTTTCCTCTCATAGCGATTCCCCCATTGTTGTCAAAAACGCCTATATAAACTTATTATAGTATATTTTGCCATTTCACGCAAGAGGGTTTTTGTAATTCATCACGTCAATCTCATTTCGTAATAAGATTGTAACATCAATAAGAACAACAAAAAGATGATAAATCTCTTTGTGATAATCTTAAAAAAGTTTTTGTTGATGAAAACAATTCGTTGTACTGCGATATTGACGGCGTTATGTATTATCATCGTAAAGAGATTGATGAGCTTTTTGAAAATAAAAATGTAATAAATTATTTTCATAAAATAAGTATACTTTACATTTTGCAATCGAAATAGCGTTTCTTTCTTAAAATAGTTGCTCTATTTTTGCAAACAGTTGGCAGAAAAGCGAATTTTGTTGCGTTATTTTTGAAAATAGTTGGCAGAGATCCGTTATGACAAATAACAGAGGTGATGTTTTATGCAGGAAGAAGTATTAAGTACTATCCTGTAAAAGAACCGTTCAGACTGTGCATCTGAACGGTTCCGGTTTTGATTTAGTATTTGCTTTTTTCTTTTCATGTCCAGGCAGCAAAAACGATATAAAAAACGGAGAATGGCGGTTTTTGGGGTGAGATTTTTTATTTTTTGCAGCACCAAAACCCCGATAAACTCACTGTTTATCAGCGTTTTTGGCTTCCCTATTATACCATACCAAGAATAATTAGGGAACTACAACGTTACGGTGTTGTATTGCATCCCATTCTAAATTATACCATACCAAGAATAATTAGGGAACTACAACATTCCTCTCCCGGCGGACAGCCTCGCTTTTATTATACCATACCAAGAATAATTAGGGAACTACAACCAACGGCGGCAACAATACGCTGGACTACGGATTATACCATACCAAGAATAATTAGGGAACTACCATCAAAAAATTGATAGCTGCTCAAAACCGGCATATTTTTCCTCTTTGACAAGATTTCCGATAATCAGCTCCATTTTTTCATATTGCTTTTCTGTGATCACCAGCAACCGCACCGAGCCGTTATCGGGCTTATACTGCCGAATCCGCGCTTTGTGTTTCTCTACATCATCATAGCCGTTGCAAACACGGCAGTACACAGAAAACTGCACCATAAAGAAACCGTCTTTTAGCAAAAAGTTTCTGAATTGCGTCGCTACCCGTCGCTGTGTTTTTGTTTTGACCGGTAGATTGAAAAAACGATGATTCTCATAAACTTATTCATACCGATGCTGTTCCAAATTCATTATTTGTGGCAACAATAACTCATTTCTGTTCCGTTGAATGAAACCGGTAAAGCTGCTGACGGATAACTCAATTGCCCGGGCACACGCGTGGATTCGTCTGTCAATGATGATATCGCAATTCAGAAGATTCACCGGCTGAGCCTTCCTCATGTGTGTACCGCTTAACAAACAAATCGACCAACGGACGAAACGGCTCGATAAAGTCATCCGCCAGGTTGAAGCTATCCAACGCGTTTTTATGAAACAGTCCGATCGCCGGTTCATAACCGTACGCGATCAAATACTTTTCGATTGTGCTTCTCAAAATAGCATAACCGTAGTTCAGCGCTGCATTTATGCCATTCTCCTGTGCTCTGCTAAAGGAATTTCCGAAAAGCAGCTTGAAATACTTTGCAGCCGCAACAGCCTCTATGTTTTCTGAATCTCCGGATTTTACTCTTTGTTTCAAGGCGTCAACCGCTGACCATCCCTCTATACTGCATAATTTGAGTACCGTCGCTTGGTTTTCTATTTTCCGGATTACAACTTGTTTCCAGAGCTTCTTTTTGCCGGCAGAGACATGGCAATTTGGTCTTGCAATACAGACGCATGACGGCTGTGGCGGCTCACCGGCAAAAATATGCCGCTCGGATGATGTGCTGAATCCGTGATATAAAAAGTAATGGCATATTCGGCAAATTTAGTCAGCAACCGCGCTGTTATATTCAGTTGCGGCGTATCGCAAACAATACACTCAATATCCTCCAGCGGAATCCTTGCTATCTCGCCGTTATCGATCATCAGTTGTTCGTTCTTCATACTCAGCTTGACGGGATTTGCCAAAAACAACACTCTGTAGCTCATCAGCGAAACCTCATGCGTTTCTCTTTGCCGACTTTTGTAATATTGCCTAATACGTCAACCTGATATTTTTCTATATGCGGCAAGCGTTTCACTCCCAACCCACCAATACAGTAGGTATTGTCATGATTGATAACACCTATTGCGCCTGTTGAAATATTTGTGCCTTTATAATACGCGAATATTTCTTTACACTTCATTTCAGGAGGAAGACTGCTTCCTTTATTCGTAAGAGAGAAAGACATTTCCTTGGCAAATGTCAGCTTGATCAAATCGTTGGGATACAGCGAAAAGACAAAGTTGTTTTCGTCCATCTCCTTCCAATCCTCATACGCCTTGTGCGCCACGATCGCTCTGTTCGGCAGTTCACGCTTGACCGTATCCGACACATAAACCGGCACCAGATAATAACCCTCGTTTTCTACGTAAAACACATCCACGCGCACCATGGAACCGTTGTCGGCAACGGCTGTTCCACCGTGTACCGGCACAGACAAAGTGGATTTGTTCACTATTTTGACCTTTTTGACAAGCGGTCCCTGTGAACCGTCCGCCTTGGGCTTATAAAAAGGTTCGGCAAAGGCTTTTTTACCATCGCCGCCAAATTGCGCCAATCGCGCTTTTAAGGCGTTATAGAGCAGCATATCACTGCCGGGATTGAAGTAACCTTCGATCTCGCCGTTTTTCAGCTTTAAGGAAGTAAGCGCAGTTTTAGCAACGGAGTAGTCCTTTCCGTCCTCTTTGAAATGTCCTCGTATCGTTTCCATGTGGGCAGCGCCCTTTACCTTATGGTTCGGCATACGGGAAACGAACATCGGCTTGACCTCTTCTCCGGAGGAATACTGAACCAGAGGATGCAGGCGCAGCAGCCGTATGGGATCATCAGAGCAGCGAATATCCAGTTCTTTCCTGAAATCGGGATACGGAAGCGGAAAACGATTGATGACTTCACCTGTTTTTTTGTCCACGTCAAAGTACTCTTTTGTTTCCGGATGTTGAAACGCCGTTTCTTTATACTTAGCGTATTCGGAAATCCTTTTGATCATTCCCTGCGTCACACAAGCGATTATCACTGCGTCAACCGCATGATGCGTGTCGCCGTTCTCACGAATTTTTTGAACGCCCCAGCGCTTGCGCAAATAGTCCGTTGCCCTGCCGTTGACGGAGATGATCTGATTCTTTCTGCCCTGATCGGACGGCTGCAGCGCCAGATACTTTTTCAGATAGTTCAGCATAAATGAAGCCATATACTGCGTATCTTGAAGATTGCGCTTTTTCCAGCCGTTTTTATCTTCCTCGGTATAGCTTTCCCTAAGCAGGTTATCTTTTTTCCGTTTCCTTAAATGAGCAGAATTCACCCATCGTCTGAAATCATCTTGCCTTTTGCCGTCAAGATATTGCATGGGAAGCCGGTTCCCTTTCATGCGGTTTTCGGCAGACAGCACCAACACCTTATTGTTATAGGTGTCATCAAAGCAGATTGAATACGGGATGATGTGATCAATATCCGTATAGCCGACGTCAAACAGCTTCTCTTTGGAAATGGGCTTTTGAGAATAGGGACATCTGCCGTCCTGTTCCTCCCACAGCTTTAGCTTTATCAAGTCCTGACCGGTGGGTTTAAGGATATGAAACTCATTCCTCAAGCGCTCCATCAGCTTCTCGTTTTTCTCTTGATTTTCCTTCTGCTCTCTTTCGATCTGCTTGCGATCCTTAAAATCCTTTGCCAACTCGCGTGCAATTTCAATATTCACAAAAGTTGGGCTTTCACCGCATTCACGAATAATGGCGTTTATCACCTTGATCGTCTGAGATACAGCACGACGCACTACCGGATTGCGAAGTTCCTCCAACTCGGGAGCGTCTTTTGCATTGGCAGGCAAAAACATACGTTTGGAAGCATCATCTGCCTTAAAATTATATCCCGCAGCTGAACAAGCCTCGTTATACAGCATACCCTGCTCTAAATACGGAATCAGCTTATCGAGCGCCTTAACCGACAAATTGCCGGTTTTCGTAAATGATGGCAGTGTCAGCGCAATTTCGATCTCCGCTTTTTCAAAGTTGTGATCTGTCAGATAGGCTACTATCTTATTATCATTTTTATAGACTGTCAGCGCGTATGCAAGCGCGTTTTTCTTTTCGGTGCTCCAGCCGACATAAGCCTGACCATACGCCTTCTTAAACGTATGGAATGCCGTCAAATAAGCAAATTTCGTTTTCTTCTCGACTTCCTCGGCAGACTTGTCGCCCTTTCCGTAAGAAATATTGAAGAATTGGTCGTCCGATAACTTCAACTCCCTGCGAAGTGAAGCGTATGTAACAGAATTTTTCGCAAAAGCAAGCGCGATCACGCTTTGGCGTTCCGCATCTGTCAATGACCTTTTGCCGCCTTCTCCAACTATTTTGATAGCATTCACTTTTGAAAGCAAGTTAAAATATTCAAAGCTATAGCTTGCCTTTACTGCGCGCAGCTCGTTTTCTTCAAAGGTACAGTGTCCCAGCATCTTTTCGATTTGATTGCCGGCATAAGGACTTTTGCCGCCGGGACCATCGTCAAATGCTCTTTGTGACAGATAGATATCCAGATATTTCTTTCTGAAATCATCGGTGGCGTATGGATTGCCGAGCGCCAGTTGCGCTTCAAAAATTTGATTGATTTCATCTTCATATTCAGCGCGTGAAAACGTATTGGAATAATCATCCGCTTTGTTGCGTTTATTAGCCGCAAAGCGTTCATCCTTATACAACATTTCGCCAATGGTGCGATACCCTTTTTCGCTCAGCAACTCGCGATTGTTTTTTACCGCGATCAGCAGTTTTCCCGACTCTGACTTACTGTCCGATGCATCCACCTTACGATTGGACTTGAATCCGCGGCGCTGGGAAAGGTGAATCATCAGGCGCACAAATTCTTCCTTGCTCAGAATCCTATCCAGCGCTTCCGCTCTGATTTCATAGATATCACTAAGCTCTTTTCCGCTGTTATAGATTTCGTCGATTTCTTCGGTTGTCATGATGCCTTTTTCCGCTATCAGATCACGGATTTGCTCCTTGCGAAAACGGCGGCGGCGCAATCTGCGAAGCATACCACGGTTAATTCTGCGCGGTGCTGCTAAAGAAGAACCATCCTTGGGGTGTTCTGCCGCTTCAAAAATTCGCGAATTCATTTTTAGGATTCGACAAGGTTGCTCCTTATCATCTAATAATAATGTTGCGTAACCCACAGAGGCAATTCCCATATCTAAACCAATGATATATTTCATGATAGATTCTCCTTTTCGCGAGTTTGATTATATATAACAATTATACAAACATCTATATTTCTTGTCAACACTCGTATATTTTTTGTTTATAATCTTAGAATCGCAGATGATTTATCTGAAAAAAGATAACGCCCCATCATTAAGATGAGGCGTTAGAGCTTTGCGGTATACTACCTTATCATAGTAACCTAATTGTTCTTGGTATGATACAATTTAATTATATTATACAACCAACTGCAATTTTGTCAAGGATTTTTTCAGAATATATATTCATGCTTTTTCCTTCTCTCGTAAATTGTAGTTGTTTTACTTCCATAACAATCGGACTGTCCCTGCTGTTGACAAAGGGTTTCATTTTACACTCCTCCTTAAAAAGCAAAAAGGCACAGTGCCAGCTTCCTTGAATATTCTCGCTTCTGTTCCTTTTTTTAACTCTTTGGAATGGAAAGGAACAACAACCGTTCGATTAGTTTGCCGGTTATACATTATTTAATTCTTTACCCCTAACATATTCAAATACTCCTCTACATTAACATATCGGACATCTTCTGAATTAGTGGTTGCTCCGCGATAAATCACTGTTCTGGCAGTGATTGTTCCGTAGCGGTGTTCGGTCTGCTTACATTTGTCCGTGTCCGTCAGGTGACGGTACTGCGCCGGAATGATCTCTTTGCTGTACTTAACTTCAAAGATTTCGCAGGTCAGCGTTTCGGCGTCTGCGACGACCATATCGAATTCACCGACGGAAAATTGCAGCTGAAAAACCTGCTTATCTGGGTTGGCGAGCTTGGTTTCGAGCAGGACGATGTCCTCCATCATTCTGCCTTGGATCTCGCTTAAAATCCTGTCTGAAATACGCTTGCGTTCCACCGCCGACAACGCGCTGAATTGCTCGTCAAGCAGCATACTTTTGACGAGCGCCGTCGCCTGCGCGTATCGCAAGCCCGGCTGTGTGATAACCGTAATGCTGTCATGGCGGTTGACGTGCGGAAGGTACTGCAAATCTACCTCCATCAGCAGGTCGAGCATGGTGAGGTATTCCTTGATCTGCGCTGCGTGCGTCTCGTCTATCTCGACTTTTTGTTCCTCTTTATCGAGGATATCAAGCATGGATTTCAGCGTTGCCGTGACCGCTTCTCTGTCGATTGTCTGATACAGATCGACCGGGTCTTCTCTGTCATGCAGCAGATTTCGCGCGGAAAGCGACAAATCATGGGATGAAAACGTCCGCGTGAGGATTTCTTTTGTAAAGCGATGGTTGATGTCCTCTACAACACGATTGATCGCGCTCGTCAGCTCATCCTTTTCGTACAAATCATAGAGATTGCGAAAGTGTCCGCCGTCCTGATAGTGTTTCAGGGAGTGCTGAATATTCCGCGCGATCGCGCTGTCGATATACTCGTCAGTGCTTTGCTTGGTCGTAAAAGTC
>JAFUUV010000004.1 GCA_017471345.1 Ruminococcus sp. | reverse complement strand
GACAATCGTTTTATCTATGATAGAAAGTTGTCTACTTTCTATCAGAGAATAGTATTAGTCGATGAGGTGCTGTCAAAATCTTTGATTTTGGCAACAGCACCCATGCCTTGCGCTGAAATCCCCCTGTCGAACAACATTTGATTGTTGCCGAAGGGGGATTTCTCGACTATTTGCTGTCGCAAATTCGCCTGCGGCGACCGCTCGAAATGACAGTTTTTTAAGTCGTTCCTGAATCCGTGAAGCTCCGGATACAAAGCCTTAATAATATGGTGAAAATGAAGCCGTCCCCTACATCATGGTTGATGACGGATGTTTATACTGATTCCTCGGGATAAACCGCGCGTTCGCCGCCGATATATTTCGGGCGTGTCCGCGCGGCAAGAAGGATGGCGGCGCCGATATGGTCAAGGTGCAGACGCACCGGCACCGCGACGCGCTTGAGGTGCATTCCAATCAGCGTGCCGCCGATATCCAAACCGGCGTCGGCACGGATTTCCTCTACGGCGACAGGATGGGCAAAGCTGCGGTATGCGGTGGTCGCAAACGAACCGCCTGCCTTCGGCTGCGGCATGACGCAGACAATTTCCGCCTGCGGCACCGCTTCACGTTCTATAATAATCGCGCGGTTGAGGTGTTCGCAGCACTGCGCCGCTAAATAAACGCCGCGTTCGCGCAGCACCTCGTAAATGCCCTGAAACACCGCCTGCGCCGCCTCCATGCTGGAATCGTGGCCAATCACGCCGCCCGAAACCTCGCTCGAGGAGCAGCCGACCACCATGATATCGCCTTTTTGCAGCCCCGCGCGGTCACAAAGCTCCTGCGCGGCGGATTTTGCCTGTTGATATAGATTTTCATTCATGTTTATCATCTCCGCCCATAGTATACCATTTTCCGCCAAAAAACGCAATCGGTCTTTTGTATCAAAGTACATCATAAAACGCAAAAAATACACAAAACCTCTTGCACATTTCGAGCAAACACTGTATAATACAATTAATGACGCAATGGAAAGTTTTTACGATTGACCGCTTTCCGTGACATGAGGAGGAAATTCTATGAAAAACAAATTATTCCGGACAGGCACCTGTGTTCTGCTGTGCGTTCTCATCGCGCTGAGCGGTATGCAGGGAATGGTGGCGTTCGCGGCAGGCGTACCAACCGCCGTCGGCACGGAGGAAAAAACCACCATCTCATCTCTTCAAGTCTCCGTGGAGGGCTTTGAGTTCTATGATGATGATTATTTAGAGGATATTTTAGGCAAATCCAACGTGAAGCTGATTGTCAACGGAGATATCTTTGATGAATGTCACAACGACGGCACGGGAACCTTTGTCAACGACACCTTCCGCATTCGGGCGGTGGATTATCAGACAGAGCCCGTGACAAGGGATGACACGGATTATCTGCACGTCACCCTGTACTTTGACGAAACGGCTTACGACTGGCAGGTAGCGCCGCAGGTAGATTTTTACGTGGAATATTGGGGCAGCGGCTACGGTCCCGAAATCGAACACGACGGCAGCGTCGCGTTTCTGAAAAAGCCCTTCGTCATCGACGCGCAGCAGGCTTTTCACATGGAAGGCGCGGAAGTATCGGTCAATATCAACATCCCCTCGCTCGGTATTACCGCCGACCGCGTGCTGACCTTCGGAAAGGATTTTGAGAAAATCGACAACGAATGGGGTGACGCGGAAGCGGTTTACACCTTTACCGGCTTTGAGGAAGGCAGCTATTCCGTCTGGGTGAGCGATATCAGCGACGGTGCTTTCCGGATGAACGTCACCTTGATAACAGACGACGAAGAATCCTTTCTCGTAGACGACGCGCTGGAGTGGGGCGCCTTCAGCAAGGACTCTTTCATCCTGATAAGCAAAGAGGACGATATGATTATCGGCGATGTCGATGAAAACGAAATGGTGGATATTACCGACGCCACCATGATTCAGCTGATTGTCGCCGGCGCCACCGTTCCGACGCTTGTACAGGTAAAGGCGGCGGATGTCAACGGCGACAATAAAATTGATATCACCGACGCCACCATGATTCAGCTGTTTATCGCCGGAATGATAACGGAGTTTCCGGCAGCCGCCTCCGATCCGTTGGTGCTCTCCGAGGATATCCCCATCGATTTCAACGTGTGGGAGCATCTCAACGAAACGGTCATCCTCTCGGACGTCGCGGTATGGAGAGCCGCAGGCGCCGGCGGTGCCGCTGTCAAGCTTGACACCTACCTGTTTGACGCGACCTCCGACGAAGTCGATTTAGAACAGCTGATTTACAAAAAAATCAACGCGAAGGCTACCATCGTCGCGGTGCGGACAGAAATCGGAGTTGATTACAACCGTTTTTCGCGTTCCGATGAAATTGAATTGCGCCTCAGCGATGTGGAGGTGCTCGGCGACGCGGAGCAATCCGTCAGTTATATCGTCGCGGACGAAACGTTTAACGGCAACTTTTTCGTCGGTCAGCAGTATGAAATCCCCTCCGCGCAGTTAGAATCAACCGACGATGTGTTCGATACGCTGCATTACAGCGCCGAGGGAAGCGTTCCGTGCCAATACAACTATTCCGTTTTCTCGCAGTATGACTTCGACTACGAAAAACTGATGAGTGAGTATCAGGGCAAGCAGCTGCATTGTATGGGCGTCTGCCGCGGAACCGAGGAAGCACCGTATATCGACATCACCTATATCGAAGTAAACTGAATAAGGGCATAAAAAAATCCTGTCACAGTGTGGCAGGATTTTTTGAAACCGTTTTTACCAATTAGTCGGTGCGTCATATTTTTGAGGATTGACATTAATTAAAAAAATAGTATAATTATTTTAATTAGATTTTTTCTTTCGCACGTAATTAAAGAATAGTTTAATTGTTTTTTGATTTCTTTTTTCTATTAAAAAAACAGATTAATTGTTTTAATTCTGCATATGATAAAGGAGTAGCAATATGAATTATCACCAAAGAGCAGGTTATTTTATGAAAGGAAACGGCTTTAATACGTTTGTTCCGAATAAACTTCCGCCAAATCCCCCCATTCAATTTGACGCAGAAATGCAAAATCTATTGTCTTTAGCTGACAGAAAGTTAGGAAGGCTGGACGGCATTACGCAAATATTACCGAACCCGGATTTGTTTGTGGCTATGTATGTTAGGAAAGAAGCTGTGCTTAGTTCTCAAATTGAGGGTACGCAGGCTTCTTTTGCGGATGTTTTGAGCGCTGAGTACAATCAGATTGAAGACCAGCGGAGAGATGATATCGGCGAAATATCAAACTATGTTTCAGCAATGAACTGGGGATTGGAAAGACTATCCGATTTCCCGCTAAGTTTAAGGCTGATAAGGGAAATCCATCAAAAACTGTTACAGAATACACGCGGTTCGCATCGTAATCCCGGAGAGTTTAGAACATCTCAGAACTGGATAGGACCGGCTGGATGTACCCTAAAAAACGCAACCTTTGTTCCGCCTTCTGTCCCTGATATGGAAAAAGCTCTCGGCGAATTGGAAAATTACATTTATGAAGATGATCAAATGCCCGCATTAGTAAAGATTGCGCTTATCCACGCTCAGTTTGAAACGATACATCCGTTTCTTGACGGAAACGGACGAATGGGACGTTTGCTGATTACTTTTTGGCTTTGTCAGCAAGAGATATTGACAAAGCCGCTGTTGTATTTGAGTTATTTCTTTAAACAGAATCGCACAGAGTATTATGACCGCTTAATGGATGTCAGGAAAAAGGGTAAATGGGAAGAGTGGATAAAATTCTTTTTGAGAGGTGTTGCGGAAATATCCGATGAGTCAACAAAATCCGCGAAAGAAATTCTTGCTTTACAGAAACAGTGTTCCGACATCCTGCTTAGAAAAGAGGGTAATCATAGCCATTATCAAATTCTGTTGAATGATTTATTTGAAAAGCCATTTATACAACGGAATGATGTAATGACACTTTTAAATGTCTCAAATCCGACAGCAGGTGCGATTATTGATGTTTTTTGTGATGCAAAAATTCTATTTGACCTCACTCCACGAAGAAGCAGAAATAAGCTGTACGCCTTTTCCGAATACATCAATATTCTGAACAAAGGAACGGAATTAAGCACAGAGGAAACATCAGAGGCAACCATAACACAAGATATTTACGATAATCCTTAAAAATGACCGTCGTTTTATCTGAACGCATAATCCTGAAAAATTAAACAAAAAGAAAATCGCTTAGGAAACCTGAAAACGGCTTACCTAAGCGATTGTTCTTGGAGCTGATGTAAAAAGAGGCACTCCGTGTGGAGTACCTCTTTTTTATGGAGCTGATAACCGGATTTGAACCGGTGACCTCATCCTTACCAAGGATGCACTCTACCTACTGAGCTATATCAGCATTTGTTGCTCTCAACAGTTACTTATTATAACACACTATTTTGAAAATTTCAAATGTTTTTTAAAAGTTTTTTAAAATTTTTTATGAAATTGAAAAAAATGGCTTGAAATCTGGATTTTGGGCTTGAATTTTTTTTGCGGGGGTGCTATAATACCCATAGTAAATACGTTAGAAACTAAGGAGTGGGCAGCAAACCCGCTCCTTTGTGTTTGTCACAGGAGGGATTTTATGGCAAAAAGCAAGGGTGGCACGACGGTTTCCAAGGTACGGGAGCTGTGCGAGCCGATTGTCACCTCGCTCGGACTGCGGCTGTGGGACGTCCGCTACGTCAAGGAGGGCGCGCAGTGGTACCTGCGCATCTTCATCGACAAGGACGGCGGCGTTGATATCAACGACTGCGAGGCGGTTTCGCGCGCGGTCAACGATCCGCTTGACGCGCTCGACCCCATCGACAACGCCTACTGCCTTGAGGTCTGCTCGCCGGGCATTGAGCGCGAGCTGGTGCGCGACGAGCACTTCGCGCAGTTTATCGGCGCGGATATCATGGTCAGGCTGACGCGCCCGATTGAGGGCATCGGCAAGGAGCTTGACGGTAAGCTGAAAGCGTATGACGACGGCATGGTCACCATCATCGACCACGCCGGCGAGAACGAGCTGACCTTTTCCAAAAAGGACGCGGCTTGGATAAAATTAGATGATTTTGACTGATACCCGAACAGAGAAAGGATGATCGGAAAATGACGAACAAGGATTTATTTGAGGCTTTGCGGATGTTCGAAAAGGAAAAGGACATCCCCATGGACTATATGCTCCAACAGATAGAAAAGGCGATCACCATCGCCTGCAAAAACTACTATGACGGCAACGACAACGTGGTGTTCAAAATCGATCCCGAGAAGAACGCCTTTGATGTGCGGCTGAAAAAGACCGTCGTGGACGAGGTGTTCGACCCCAGCTTTGAGGTCAGCGAGGAAGAAGCCGCCGCCATCAACAAGCGCAAAAAATATACTGTCGGCGACGAAATCGAGGTGCCCCTCGATCCCAAAAAGCTCGGCCGCATCGCTGTAGCCGCCGCGCGCAACGTCATCCGTCAGGGTATCCGCGCCGGCGAGAAGGGACAATCCCTGCTCGAGTTCCAGAGCAAGCTGGGCGAAATCGTCACCGCCACCGTCGAGCGGATCGACCCCAAGAGCGGCATCGCCACCATCAAAATCGGCAAGAGCGAAGCCATGCTGCCCAAGAGCGAACAGGTTGGCTGCGGCGAGCTGCACGAGGGCGACCACGTCAAGGTGTATATCGCCGACGTCAAGGACAATGAGCGCGGACCGCACGCGATTATCTCGCGCAGCCATCCCGGGTTTGTCCGCCGCCTGTTTGAGCAGGAGGTGCCCGAGGTGTTTGACGGCATTGTCGAAATCAAGTCCGTCTCGCGCGAAGCCGGCTCCCGTACCAAAATGGCGGTCGCCAGCTCCAACCCCGACATCGACGCCATCGGCGCCTGCATCGGTCAGCGCGGCGCGCGCGTCAACCGCATTGTCGAGGAGCTCGGCGGCGAGAAAATTGACATCATCGAGTACAGCGACGATCCGGCAAAGTACATCTCCGCGGCGCTGTCCCCTGCCACCGTCACCAAGGTGCAGATTATCGACGAGGAGAAAAAAAGCTGCAAGGCAACCGTGCCCGACGGTCAGCTGTCGCTGGCAATCGGCAACAAGGGACAAAACGCGCGTCTTGCCGCGCGTCTGACGGGATGGCGCATTGACATCCGTCCCGAGAGCGGCTTCTACGGCGAGGACGAGGACGACGAGCCTGCTCCCGCTCCGACCGAAGCGCCCGAAGCAGCCGAAGCCGAAGCGCCCGCCAAAGCCGAAGCGCCTGACGAAACCGCCGGACAGCCGGAGGAAGCATGAAAAAGGTTCCGCTGCGCAAATGCGCAGGCTGCGGTGAGATGAAGCCCAAGCGCGAGCTGGTGCGCGTGGTACGCGCGCCGGAGCAGCCCGACGGCGGCACGCCTGCCGTTTCGCTTGACCTCACCGGCAAAAAGCCCGGACGCGGCGCATATATTTGTCACAGCGCCGAATGTCTGGAGAAAGCCAGAAAGGCACGCCGCCTCGAGCGCTCGCTGAGCTGCGCCATCGGGGACGATGTGTATGAACAACTGATAAAGGAGCTGGGGTAGCGCCGCAACCCTTTTTGCCGCAGCGTTAACCCCCGAACACATATGAGCAACGACAAACTACTTTCATTTCTCGGCTTATGCCGACGCGCAAAAAAATGCGTCATCGGCGCGGACGTCACCGTGGAGTCTCTGCAAAGCGGCAAGGCTTTTCTGGTGCTGTACGCGCAGGACGCTTCCGACAACAGCCTGCGGCGCGTGCGGCGCGTCGCCGCCGAACACGGCGTGGAAATGCTCGGCACGCACCGCTCCAAGGAAGCCCTCAGCGTCGCGCTGGGCAGGCTGTGCGGCGTGCTCGCCGTGGAGGACAGGGGCTTTGCCGGCAAGCTGCGCACGATGATTACGAACGAACAGGGAGGAGAATTCTATGATGAAATATAAGGTGAAGGATATCGCGAATGATTTGGGTGTACAAAATAAAAAGATTTCCGAGATTCTCGAAAAGGTCTGCGGCGTCACCAAAAAGACCATGACCGGTCTGGAGGAGAGTGAAATTGACGTCATCCTCGACGTGATTACACGCGAAAACGCCGTCGAAAGCTTTGACCGCTACTTTGCCTCGCGCAACGCGAAGCTTGACACCGAGGAGAAAAAAGCCGAAAAGACCGAAAAGACCGAAAAAACCAACAAGCCGCAGAAGCCGGCACAGGACGGCAAGCAGACGCAGAAGACGGAAAAAGCCCCCGACAAGCAGCCTGCCGACAAGCAGCAGGAGGAAAAGCCTGCCGAGTCCAGACGCCGCCAGCGCAAGGTGATTGACACCCGCGCCACCAATGTGGACGTTGAGCGCTACAACTCCAAGTATGACGACCTCGCGAGCGGCACCTCCAAGTCGCGCAGCACCGACCGCGAGCAGACAACCAAAAAGCAGAAGTTTTCCAACCGCACCCAGAAGCAGCGCGGCAAGCGGCATGGCAAGCGCGAGACCGAGGCGGAGCGTCTGAAGCGCATCGCGATGGAGCGCAAGCAAAAGCCCATCACCGTGCAGATTCCCGACGAAATCACCGTCAACGAGCTGGCGCTGCGCCTGAAAGCGACGGTTGCCGAGGTCGTCAAAAAGGCGTTCCTCATGGGCACCATGGTCACCGCCACCAGCACCGTTGACTTTGACACCGCTTCACTGATTGCCATGGAGTTCCACGCCAAGGTGGAAAAGGAGGTCGTCGTCACCATCGAGGAAAAGCTGATTGACGACAGTGTGGACGACGAAACCAACCTCGTCGGCAGAGCGCCGGTTGTGGTGGTCATGGGACACGTTGACCACGGCAAAACCTCCATTCTGGACGCCATCCGCCACGCCAACGTCACCGCGGGCGAAGCCGGCGGCATCACCCAGCACATCGGCGCTTACCGCGTACAGATTGACGGCAAGCCCATCACCTTCCTCGACACTCCCGGTCACGAGGCGTTCACGACCATGCGCGCACGCGGCGCACAGGTCACCGATATCGCGATTCTCGTTGTCGCGGCGGACGACGGCATCATGCCGCAGACCGTCGAGGCAATCAACCACGCCAAGGCGGCAGGTGTGTCTGTCATCGTGGCGATCAATAAAATGGATAAGGACGGCGCCAACCCCGAGCAGGTCAAGCAGCAGCTGACCGAGTACGATCTGGTGCCCGAGGAGTGGGGCGGCGACACCCCCTGCATCCCCGTTTCCGCCAAAACCAAAATGGGCTTGGACGATTTGCTCGAAATGGTCACCCTCGTCGCCGAGATGAAGGAGCTGCGCGCCAATCCCGACCGTGCCGCCAAGGGCACTGTCATCGAGGCGCGTCTTGACAAGGGCAGAGGTCCCGTCGCCACCGTTTTGGTACAGAACGGTACGCTGCACAAGGGCGACATCATCATCGCCGGCACCAGCGTCGGCAGAGTCCGCGTGATGACCAACGACAAGGGCGAGCGCGTGCAGGAGGCAGGTCCCTCCGTGCCGGTGGAGATTACCGGTCTGGACGAGGTACCCGTCGGCGGCGACACCTTCGACGCGGTTTCCGACGAGCGTCTCGCGCGTACCCTTGTGGAGCAGCGCAAGTCCGAGAAAAAGGAAGAAATCTTCAACGCGCAGACCAAGGTCACCCTTGACAACCTCTTCGACCAGCTCAAGCTCGGCGAGGTCAAGGAGCTGCAAATCATCGTCAAGGCAGATGTGCAGGGCAGCGTCGAGGCTGTCCGTCAGTCCCTCGAGAAGCTCAGCAACGAGGAAGTCCGCGTCAACGTGATTCACGGCGCGGTCGGCGCGATTAACGAGAGCGACGTCATGCTCGCCGACGCCTCCGGCGCGATTATCGTCGGCTTCAACGTCCGTCCGGACGCCGTCGCCGCCGCCAACGCGGAGCGTGCCGGTGTGGATGTGCGCCTGTACAGCGTCATTTACGACTGCATCAACGAAATCGAAGCCGCCATGAAGGGTATGCTGGCGCCCAAAACACGCGAGGTTGTCCTCGGTATGGCGGAGTGCCGCAACGTCATCAAAATCAAGTCCGTCGGCACCATCGCCGGCTCCTACGTCAAGAGCGGCAAAGTCCAGCGCGGCGCCAAGGTGCGCGTCATCCGCGACGGCATTGTCATCGCCGACGACGCCATCGGCTCGCTCCAGCGCTTCAAGGACGCCGTCAAGGAGGTCAACGAGGGCTACGAGTGCGGCATCGGTCTGGAAAAATTCAACGACCTCAGGGAAGGCGATATGTTTGAGGTCTACACCATTGAGGAATACAGAGATTAAGGCGCCTCTGCCAACAGACGGCTGCCTTTGAAAACGGAGTTTTTATGCCAAGTCACAGAATTGAACGTACCACGGAGGATATCAAGCGCGAGCTGACCGCGATTTTCCGTGAGCTGAAGGATCCGCGCGTCAGCGGCGCCTTTCTTTCCATCGTGCGCGTAGAGGTCACCAACGACCTCTCCTACTGCACGGTCTATGTCAGCGCCATCGAGGGACTCGACCGCGCCAAGGAGGCTGTCCGGGGACTCAAATCCGCCGGCGGCTTCATCCGCCGCGAGCTCGGTCACCGGCTGCGTCTGCGCCATGTGCCGGAGCTGCTGTTCACCGCCACCGACAGCATTGCGTACAGCGCCAACATCAGCCGTATTCTCAACTCTCTCGACATTCCCTCCGACGAGGAGGACGACGAAGATGCTTAGTTTGCAAGAGGTCGCGCGTTTTCTGCGCGAGCACGACCATTACGAAATTCTCACCCACGCTTCGCCCGACGGCGACACCCTCGGCAGCGGCTACGCCCTTTGTCGGGTGCTGCGCCGGATCGGCAAGCGCGCGCGTGTGGTCAACACCAACCTGCCGCGCGACTTTGTCTTTCTGACCGAGGGGCTGGAGGAACAGTCCTTTGCCGCCGAAACCATCGTCAGCGTCGATATCGCCGACGAAAAGCTCCTCGGCGACAACCGCAAAGCCTACAGCGGCAAAATTGACCTGTGCATCGACCACCACGCCGTCAACCGCGTGGAGGCGCCGCTGAAATATGTGGAAGCCGGCGCCGCCGCGAACTGCGAAATCCTCTTTTTGCTGTTCCGCGAGATGGGCGTGCTGCTCACACCGGAAATCGCCACCTGTCTGTACACCGGCATCTCCACCGACACCGGCTGCTTCAAATACAGCAACACCACCGCGCGTACCCTGCGCATCGCCGCCGACCTGCTCGACTGCGGCGTGGACGCCGCGCCGATTAACAAGGCGATGTTTGACACCAAGTCGCGGCGCAAGCTGGCGCTCGAGCAGGAGGTCTACCGCACCATGCGGTTCAGCGAGGACGGCCGCTGCGCGATTGCCGCCGTCACCCTTGAGGCGCAGCGGCGTCTCGGCGTCGGCGACGACGAATTGGAGGGCATCGCCGCGCTGCCGCGCCAGATTGAGGGCGTGGTCGTCGGCATCACCCTGCGCGAACAGGAGCCGGAGGTCTTTAAGGTGTCTGTCCGCAGCGACGAGCGGCTGTTTGACGCGTCTGTCTTTTGCGCGGGCTTTGGCGGCGGCGGTCACGCGGCGGCGGCAGGCTGCCGCGTCAAGGGCACGCTGCAGGAGGTTGCCGAACGTCTGCAGGCGGCGGCGGCAGAGGTGCTATGAACGGCGTACTGGTAATTGACAAGCCCATGGGCTTCACCTCGTTTGATGTGATTGCCGTCGTGCGCAAGCTCACCGGTCAGCGCAAAACCGGTCACACCGGCACCCTCGACCCCAACGCCACCGGCGTGCTGCCCGTCCTGCTCGGCAACGCCACCAAGGCGCAGGATTTGCTGCCCGACCACACCAAGGCGTACACCGCCGGCTTTCGCTTCGGGCTGAAAACCGACACCCTCGACGTCTGGGGCAAGACGCTTGCCACCGCGCCGTCGGCTTTTTCGCGCGAACAGATCGATGCGGCGCTTGCGCCGTTTCGCGGCGATATTTTGCAGACGCCGCCGATGTACTCCGCCGTCAAAAAGGACGGCAAACGGCTTTACGACCTCGCGCGGCAGGGCGTAGAGGTCGAACGCGCGGCGCGTCCGGTGCGTATTGACCAACTAAAGCTGCTCTCCTTTGACAGCGAAGCCCAGACCGGCACGCTAAAAATCATTTGCTCCAGGGGCACCTATGTCCGTTCGCTGATTGACGACCTCGCGTCGTCCCTCGGCTCCTGCGCGGTGATGACCTCTCTGCGGCGCACCGCCGCCTGCGGCTTCACGCCGGAGGATTGCCTGACCTTGGAGCAGCTGCGCGGCATGGCGGAAAACGGCACGATTGCCGCGTCGCTCCGTCCGACGGACAGCCTGTTCGCGGTCTATCCGTCGCTCACGCTCTCGCCGGCACAGGCGAAGCGCTTTGCCAACGGCGGCGCGATTGATATCGCGCGGACGCCCCTGCGCGACAGCGGTATGCCCGACGGCACGATTGTGCGGATGTACGGCGGCGCAGAGTTTCTCGGCTTGTCCGCCGTCAGAGAGTGTCAGCTGCGGATTTACAAGCTTTTTCCGACTTTTTAACACCTCCCGAAAGCATCGGGAGGCTTTTGCTTTTTTAATAAAATAAAAAAAATACGGCGGAAGTTATTGTCAAAGCCGTACTTTCTTGCTATAATAAATATGCTCATTTAATTTATTCAGTTAAGGAGGAACAAAAAAATGAGAAAATCCAAAAAGCTCATCAGCCTGCTGTTGGCGACTGTGATGATTTTGTCTTGCTTTGCTTGCCTGTCATCCGTCTCCGCATTTGCCGCTGAGGGCGAAACCCAATCCGCCACCTTAATCGGTGATGTAGACAGAAACGGTAGGGTTGATATTACCGACGCTACCATCATCCAGCTGTACATCGCAAATGTTCAGAGCGCTCTGGATAAGTTTGAGAGCGGCGAGTACGACCTTGCTGCCGCGGATGTGAACGGCAGCGGCGTCATCGACATTTCCGACGCAACCGCCATTCAGCTGCTGGTAGCTAACGTTCAGCCCACTACCGCTGAACCCACCACTGTTGAGCCTACCACCGTTGAGCCCACCGAGCCTGTTACCGCAGAGCCCACCACTGCTGAGCCTACCGAGCCTGTTACCGCAGAGCCCACTACGGCTGAGCCCACCGAGCCTGTTACCGCAGAGCCCACTACGGCTGAGCCTACTGTTGTTGAGCCCACCACCGAGCCTGCTCCTGCTGAGGACGTTTATGTTCTCGCCGGCACCACCAACTGGCTGAGCACCGGTTGGACTCCCGATCCCGACGCTTACACCATGGAAAAGGCTGAGGACGGCACCTACTCCGTCACCGTTCCCGCTGTTGCCGTTGCTGACAGCATCTACGCTGTCAAGGTTGTACAGTTCATCGAAGGCGACGCTGCCAACGCTGTATGGCACGGACTGGACGGCACCGACCTCAACGTTGACTTCATGCTCAATGAGGATTGTGACGTCACCGTTACCTTCAACCCCGAGACCGGCGAAATCACCGTCACCGGCGACGGCGTTGTACCTCCCGTATACAAGCTTGATGCAATCTATGCTGTCGGCGAGTCCGGCGGTACTACCTTCCTCAACGGCCAAAGCTGGAAGCAGGACGCGGAAAGCAACAAGATGACTGAGGTTGTT
>JAFUUV010000041.1 GCA_017471345.1 Ruminococcus sp. | reverse complement strand
TTCCGCGAATGCGTCACCCTGCGCAAGCAGCTGCTGCCAACCGGCGATGCGGCGGAGCTGCGCTACGGAATCTATTCGAGCCTCTACAACCTCGGCAGGATCGCCGAACGGCAGGAGCGTTACGGCGAAGCCGCGGACTGTTACCGCAAAAGCCTTGGCTATCTTGCGCCGGACAACGCCGACGACCTTGCGGACACGCAAAGCCGCCTTGACTGTGTGCTGGAAAAGCTGAACGGAGCGGCAGAAACGCCGTAATCATTCCGCGGCTGCCCTGCGGCTCCCCGCGTGAATTTCGGAAAAAAATCCTTGATTGCAGACCCATTCTGTGGTATAATACCATAGAATGGGTAAATTTTCTTTGAAAGGACTAATCATAGATGGTAAAAGCGAATCAATACCGCACCGTCAGCTGCGGTGAACTCAGAGAAGAACATATCGGCCGGCAGGTGCGTGTCGCAGGCTGGGTTGAAAATATCCGCGACCACGGCGGCGTCATGTTCCTTGATATCCGCGACGAATACGGCGTGCTGCAGGTCGTTGTCCACGACGACAGGCTGCTCAAGGACATCAACAAGGAATGTACCGTCACCCTCAGCGGCGAGGTTGTCAAGCGCGACGAGGAAACCATCAACAAAAAAATCGCCACCGGCTACGTCGAGGTGCATACCGACGACATCACCGTCCTCGGTAAGTGCAAAAACGTCCTGCCCTTTGAGGTTGCGTCCTCCACCAACACCGGCGAGGAGGTGCGCCTGAAGTACCGCTTCCTCGATTTGCGCAATCCCAAGGTGCACAACAATATTTTGTTCCGCTCGCAGGTGGTCGCCTTTCTGCGCTCCAAAATGCAGGAGCTCGGCTTCACCGAAATCAACACCCCGATTCTCTCCGCCTCCTCTCCGGAGGGCGCGCGCGACTACCTGATTCCCAGCCGCAAGCACAAGGGCAGGTTCTACGCGCTGCCGCAGGCGCCGCAGATTTTCAAGCAGCTGCTTATGGTTTCGGGCTTTGACAAGTATTTCCAGATTGCTCCCTGCTTCCGCGACGAGGACGCCCGTGCCGACCGTTCGCCCGGCGAGTTCTATCAGCTTGACTTCGAGATGGCGTTCGCCACGCAGGAGGACGTTTTCGACGTCGCCGAGCAGGTGCTCTACGAAACCTTCTCCAAATTTACCGATAAAGAGGTCAGCAAGCCGCCGTTTGTCCGTATTCCCTTCGCCGAGGCGATGGTCAGATACGGCACCGACAAGCCCGACCTCCGCAATCCGCTGATGATACGGGAAATCAGCGATATGTTCGTCGAAACCGACTTCGCGCCCTTCCGCAAAAAGTGCGTCCGTTCCATCAACGTGCCCGGCGCCGCCGCGCAGAGCAAAAAGTGGTTCAAGCGCATGGAGGAGTTCGCTCTCTCCATCGGCATGAAGGGACTCGGCTATGTCAAGGTCTGCGACGACCTCAGCTTCGACGGCCCGATTGACAAGTTCCTCAAGCCCGGCGACCGCGAGGAGCTGATCGCGCGCAACGGCTCCAAGGCGGGCGACGTCATCTACTTCATCGCCGATACCGCCGTGGAAGCGCCCAAGCTCGCCGGTCAGATTCGCACCGAGGTTGCCAAACGTCTCAACCTCATCGACGAAAGCCGCTTTGACCTCTGCTTCATCGTGGACTTCCCGATGTACGAGCGCGACGACGACGGCAAGCTCATTTTCACCCACAATCCCTTCTCCATGCCGCAGGGCGGTCTTGACGCGCTCGAGCATCAGGATCCCGAAGCCATCCTCGCCTATCAGTACGACATCGTCTGCAACGGCGTGGAGCTGAGCTCCGGTGCGGTGAGAAACCACGATATCGAAATTATGAAAAAGGCGTTTGACATGGCAGGCTACTCCGAGGACGACCTCAAGGCGAAGTTCTCCGCCCTCTACAACGCCTTCCAGTACGGCGCGCCGCCTCACGCCGGTATGGCGCCGGGCGTTGACCGTATGATTATGCTCCTCACCGGCGAGGAAAATATCCGCGAGGTCATTGCCTTCCCGATGAATTCCAACGCGCAGGACGTTCTCCTCGGCGCTCCCGGCGAGGTCACCGAGCAGCAGCTCCGCGAGGTTCATGTGAAATTGCGATAAGGTCGCGTCAATCCATCTTCCGCAGCGTACTTTTGATAGCCGGTATGACCGCGTCTGACAATTAATAAAATACCGCGCCTCCGAACCGCTCCGCGTTTTCAGAGGTGCCCATAAAGGACTGATAACTATGGTAACCAGAGAAGACGTCGAAAACATCGCCCTGCTCTCCAAGCTCTTTGTCCCCGAGGAGGAGCTGGACGGACTCACCAAGTCCATGCAGGAGATTATCGACTTTGCCGACGCGATTAACAACGCGCCTGCTTCCGCCGAGGGCTTTGACTGCATCAACAACCTCTCCAACGTGTTCCGCGAGGACGAGGTCGTGCCCTCATACCCGAGTGAGGAAATCCTTCGCAACGCGCCCGCGCAGGCAGAGGATCATTTCCTTGTGAGAAACAGAGAATAGGAGGCGCACGATGGGTACAATCGCAACCATACACGAAATGCTTGTCAAAAAGCAGGTCTCCTGCACCGAGCTGACGCAGCGCTATCTTGACGCTGTCGAGCAGGCAAATCCGGCGCTCAACGCCTATGTCAACGTCACACCTGACACGGCGCTGGCGACCGCGGCGGCGGTGGATAAAAAAATCGCCGCCGGCGAGGAAATCGGTGCGCTCGAGGGCGTTCCGATGACGCTCAAGGACAATATGTCCACCAAGGGCATCGAAACCACCTGCTGCTCCAAAATCCTGACGGGCTACAAGCCCATCTTTGACGCCACCGTCTGGGAAATCCTCCAAGAGCAGAACGCCGTTCTGCTCGGCAAAACCAATATGGACGAGTTCGCCATGGGCTCCTCCTGCGAGAATTCCTGCTTCGGCGGCGCCGCCAATCCCTTTGATACCAACTATGTCGCGGGCGGCTCGTCCGGCGGCGTTTCCTCCGCGGTCGGCGGCAATATCGCCGCTTACGGCCTCGGCTCCGACACCGGCGGCTCCATCCGCCAGCCCGCTTCCTTCTGCGGCGTTGTCGGCCTCAAGCCCACCTACGGCGCGGTTTCGCGTTACGGTCTGATCGCCTACGCCAGCTCTCTCGACCAGATCGGTCCCATCACCAAAACCGTTGAGGACGCTTCTCTGGTCTTTGACGCCATCGCCAAAAAGGACAAGCGCGACTCCACCTCCGTCGGCGGCGGCAATACCTACGCCACCCTGAACCGTGACATCAAGGGCATGAAAATCGGCATCGCGCGCGAGTACCTCGACGGCGTCCGCGACGACGTCAAGGAGGCAACCCTCGCCGCCGCTGAGGTCTACAAGAGCCTCGGCGCCGAGATTGTTTACTTTGACCTGCCGGTGCTCAAATTCGCCCTGCCGGTTTATTACATCATTGCCTGCGCGGAGGCTTCGTCCAACCTCGGCCGCTACGACGGCATCCGCTACGGCTACAAAACCGCGCACTACACCGGCACTCACGACATGATTTGCCGCACGCGCAGCGAGGGCTTCGGCGAGGAGGTCAAGCGCCGCATTCTCCTCGGCACCTACGTGCTCTCCGCCGGCTACTACGACGCGTATTACAAAAAAGCGACCGATTTGCGCGGCACCATCATCAGCGCCTTCAACAAGGCGTTTGAGCAGTGCGACGTCATTCTGGCGCCCACCGTGCCGATGACCGCCTTTGAGAAAGGCCATGCCGTTTCCGATCCGATTGAAACCTACCTCACCGACATCTGCACCGTGCCGGTCAATATCGCCGGTCTGCCCGGCGTGTCCGTGCCCTGCGGCTTCAATGCCAAGGGAATGCCCATCGGTATGCAGCTGATTGGCAAGAGCTTCGGCGAGGCGCAGATTCTCAATGCCGCCTACCGCTATCAGCAGGCGGCTCCCGAAAAATTCCGTGATACAAAGTGGGGTGTCAAGCTGTGAAATATGAGTTAGTTTCGGGTTTTGAAACCCACATCGAGCTGCAAACCAAAACTAAGATTTTCTGCGGCTGTACCACCCAATTCGGCGGCGAGCCGAATACCCACTGCTGTCCGGTCTGCATCGGTCTGCCCGGCACCCTGCCGGTGCTCAACCGCGAGGTCGTGCGCTTTGCGATTAAGGCAGGTCTCGCCGTTCACGGCGAAATCGCCTCTGTCGCCAAAATGGACAGAAAGAACTACTGCTATCCCGATCTGAGCAAGGCGTACCAGATTTCGCAGCTCTACGCGCCGCTGATTATCGGCGGTTATGTCGAGCTCAGCAGCGGCAAAAAAATCCGCCTGCACCACATCCACATCGAGGAGGACGCCGGCAAGCTGATTCACCGCCACGGCGACACCTATGTGGACTACAATCGCGGCGGCGTACCGCTGATTGAAATTGTCTCCGAGCCGGATATCCGCTCTGTGGACGAGGCGCGCGAGTATGTGGAAAAGCTCCAGCAGGTGATGCGCTACATCGGCATTTCCGACTGCCGTATGCAGGAGGGCTCCATGCGCTGCGACGTCAACGTCTCCGTCCGCCCCGAGGGCAGCGAGACCTTCGGCACACGCACCGAGATTAAGAATATGAACTCCATCACCAACATCGTCAAGGCGATGGAATACGAATATGACCGCCAGGTCGATTTGATTGAGAGCGGCGGCAAGGTTGTGCAGGAAACCCTGCGTTACGACGACGTTTCCGGCACTACCTCCTCCATGCGCAGCAAGGAGGACGCGCACGATTACCGCTATTTCCGCGATCCCGACCTGGTCACCATCAACATTCCGCGCGAGGAGGTGGAAGCCCTCCGCGCCGAAATGCCCGAGCTGCCTGCCGACAAGTGCCGCCGTTATATCGACGCGCTCGGCATCCCCGAAAAGGACGCGCAGCTCCTCACCAAGTACCGCCGCATCAGCGAGTTCTTTGACGCCGCCATCGAGGGCGTCAAATCCCCCAAGACCGTTTCGAATTTCATCATCGGTCAGATGTTCCGCCGCGCCGAGACCGAAAGCGACAAAGAGCAATTCGATTTGCCCACCACGCCGCAGCAGCTCAACGCGCTGGTCAAGCTGCTCGACAGCGGCAAAATCCGCAATAACCTCGCCAAAGCCACGCTCGAAAAGATGCTTGACACCGGCAAGCCCGCCACCGATTTCATCAGCGAAAGCGATATGGGCGGCGTGGACGACAATGCCCTGTTGGCGCTGTGCAAGGCGGCGATTGAAGGCAACGCCAAGGCGGTCGCGGATTTCCGCGGCGGCAAGGAAAAAGCCCTCAAAGCCCTCGTCGGCAACGTCATGAAAAACAGCCGCGGCAAAGCAGACGCGCAGGCTGCCGAGGCGAAAATTAAAGAATTATTGGGATAATCCGCCGTGCCTCTCCCGCCTTGTCGGGGGAGGCCGCTTTTTTAAAGGTTCCCTTAAGTTATCCCGAGCGTAAGGCGATGAATTCCCTCGGCGACAGACGTTGGTGTCCTATCAAGGGGATCCCTCCACGATGGTCGGGATGACAGTTAGCGACATACCATGCGTTCCCTTGTGTGCAGGAACAGTTTGGCTTCGCAGAAACATCCGTCGCGAAAACGGAAGTGTTCCATCACAAAAAACGTCAAGTACGCGAAATAAAATACTTGACTTTTGGGGAAAAATGTGTTACAATTGCTTTACCTCTAAACGGGGTTTTCTTTTTGTGCCCCGCTGAGGG
Organism: Ruminococcus sp.; assembly: GCA_017471345.1. GTDB lineage: Bacteria > Bacillota > Clostridia > Oscillospirales > Acutalibacteraceae > Ruminococcoides. The sequence continues at coordinate 6,764 of JAFUUV010000041.1, read as the reverse complement.
AGGCTAAAATTATTCCGAATAACCGGGAGGTGCCGTTATGAGAGTTAAAATCACATTGGCCTGCACAGAGTGCAAACAGCGTAACTACAACACGATGAAAAACAAGAAGAACAGTCCCGACAGACTTACCATGAACAAGTACTGCCGCTTCTGTAAGAAACACACTCCTCACAAGGAAACCAAATAATGGAGGTACAGAATGGCTGACGCAAAAAAAGCTGACGCGAAAAAGCCCGAAGCCAAAAAGGCTTCCAAAAACAGCGTCAAAAAGAAAAAGCCAAATGTCTTTCAGAGACTTTGGAAGTACCTCCTCGCCTGCAAGGGCGAGCTCAAGAAGATTACATGGCCTTCTGCCCGTCAGACCACGAAGAATTTCGGCATTGTCATCGCCGTGATTATCGTGATGGGTCTGTTCATCTTCGGACTGGATTCCGGTCTGTACGCATTGCTCGGATTGGTAATGGGCACAGGCTCCGCCGCATAAGCAGTGTATTATGGCTAAATTTCGAAAGGAAGTAGTGTAATGCCTGACTATGAAGCAAGATGGTATGTCGTGCATACCTACTCGGGCTACGAAAACAAGGTCGCGGGCGACTTGATGACGACCGCGGAAAACCGCCAGCTGCAGGATATGATTCTTGACGTCAAGGTTCCCACCGAGATTGTCACCGAAAAGGTGCTCAACCGCAAGGGCGAGGAAACCGTCAAAGAGGTCGAGCACAAAATTTATCCCGGCTATGTTTTCGTCAAGATGGTCTACACGGACGAAACCTGGTATGTTGTCCGCAATATCCGCGGCTGCACGGGTTTTGTGGGACCCGGGTCAAAGCCCGTACCGCTCACCGAAGCCGAGGTTTACCGCATGGGTGTGGAGCAGAGAAGCGTCAAGGTTTCTTATGCTGTCGGCGATACGGTGCGCATTATCGACGGTCCGCTTGAGGACTGCGTCGGTGTGGTCGATGAGCTCAACACCGATGAAAACTTTGTCCGCGTCATCGTTTCGATGTTCGGACGCGAAACGCCTGTCGAGCTTGAGCTGGCTCAGGCAGAGCGAATTGAAGATTGACGATAAATTGCCCTAAGGCTTTTTATTGGGAACTCCCGTTCCCTGTGGGAGGAAACCCTACACAGTGGCGTTCCGCAATTTACCACGAATTTTGGAGGTGCAAACACAATGGCTCAAAAGGTAGTTGGCTTAATCAAGCTGCAAATCCCTGCCGGAAAGGCTACTCCGGCACCGCCTGTAGGACCGGCGCTCGGTCAGCACGGCGTAAACATTGTTGCGTTCACAAAGGATTTCAATGAGCGTACCAAAAACGATATCGGTCTGATTATCCCTGTCGTTATCACGGTGTATGCCGACCGTTCGTTTACTTTTATCACCAAGACTCCGCCTGCCGCAGTGCTTTTGAAGAAGGCGTGCGGTATTGACAGCGGTTCCGGCGTCCCCAACAAGACCAAGGTCGCCACGATTACAAAAGAGCAGATCAGCAAGATTGCCGAGCAGAAAATGCCCGACCTCAACGCCGGCTCGCTCGACGCTGCCATCAGCATGATCGCGGGTACCGCGAGAAGCATGGGTATCACTGTCGTTGACTAATTTTATCCGGGTGGGAGGATCTTTCCGCTTGACCACCTAATTATGGAGGAAAACTGATGAAACACGGTAAGAAATATGTTGACGCAGCGAAGCTCGTTGACAGAACCAAATTATATGAAACCGACGAGGCGCTCGACACTGTCATCAAGACTGCCGTCGCCAAGTTTGACGAAACCGTCGAGCTTCACGTAAAGCTCGGCGTCGACGGCCGTCACGCTGACCAGCAGGTTCGCGGCGCTGTCGTACTTCCCAACGGTACCGGCAAGAAGGTAAGAGTCCTTGCCATCTGCAAAGGTCCCAACGAGGAGCTTGCCAAGGAAGCCGGCGCTGACTATGTCGGCGCAGAGGACATGACGCAGAAGATTCAGCAGGAAAACTGGATGGACTTCGACGTCCTCATCACCACTCCCGACTGCATGGGTCTGGTCGGCCGTCTCGGTCGTATCCTCGGTCCGCGCGGCTTGATGCCGAACCCCAAGGCGGGCACCGTTACTCCCGACATCGCCAAGGCGATCAAGGAAGCCAAGGCCGGTAAGATTGAGTACCGTCTTGACAAAACCAACATCATTCACTGCCCCATCGGCAAGGTCAGCTTCGGCGCCGAGAAGCTCGGCGAAAACCTCGCTACGCTCATGGACGCCATCGTCAAGGCGAAGCCTGCCGCCGCGAAGGGTCAGTATATCCGCTCCGTCGCTGTCACCTCTACCATGGGCCCCAGCGTCAGAGTCAACCCCCTCAAGTTCGGCGTATAAGCTGAACGCCATCTCCGCGCCGTTTTGAGCGCGGAATCACTTACACCGATAAGACAGAGAGCCGGAACAGACAGGGCTGCGTCTACTCTCAGACACCGCGTTGTCAGACTCGGATTTCTCTGTCCGGAAATAAAAAAGCAGTTCTTAAGACAGTAGGTGCGCAAGCGTAAAGGAGCATTCCGCCTGCCGAGGAAAGTGCAATTACGAATGTATTTGTCAACTGTCCGAGGTCTGTCTTCGGACAGTTTTTTTGAACTGCTGTAAATCATTTTTGGAGGTGAATTTTTTGCCCAGTCAGAGTGTTTTAGAGCAAAAGAAAGCGATTGTCGCCGCGCTCTCCGAGAGACTGAAGAATTCTATCACCGGCGTTGTTGTCAGCTATGAGGGCATCAATACCGAGGATGACACCAAGCTCAGAAAAGAGCTGCGTGAAAACGACGTACAGTATTCCGTCGTCAAGAATACCCTTCTCTCCCGTGCGTGCGAGGAAGCAGGTCTTGAGGAGCTCAAGCCCGTGCTCCACGGCACCACCGCGATTGCGACCAGCGACAGCGAGTACGCCGCCGCCGCAAGAATCCTTTGCAACTACGCTAAGGATCACGACAACTTTGTTGTCAAGTCCGGCTATCTGGACGGCGCTGTGGTGGATTTAGACACCATCACCGCTCTTTCCAAGCTGCCCACCAGAGAGGTTCTTCTCGCCAACGTTCTCGGCGCGTTCCAGGCGCCCATCGCCGCGTTTGCGCGTGTGATGCAGGCGGTTGTTGACGAAGGCGGCTTTGACGCCTGCCTCGCCAAGAAGAGCGCTGAGGAGGCTCCCGCAGAGGAGGCTCCCGCAGAAGCTGAGGCTCCTGCAGCGGAATAATTCCGCGTCTTGAATTTTAACTATTACATTTAATTGGAGGTAAATTACAATGGCATCTGAGAAAATTACTGCTATTATTGAAGAATTAAAGGGCCTCACCGTTCTCGAGCTTTCCGAGCTGGTTCACGCGGTAGAGGATGAGTTCGGCGTAAGCGCCGCCGCTGCTGTAGCTGTTGCCGGTCCTGCCGATGCAGGCGCTGCCGCTGCTGCTGTTCAGACTGAGTTCGACGTTATCCTCAAGAGCGCCGGCTCCGGCAAGATTGCCGTTATCAAGGAAGTCCGCGCTATCACCGGTCTTGGCCTGAAGGAAGCGAAGGCTCTCGTTGACGGTGTTCCGAAGCCCATCAAGGAGCAGGTTTCCGAGGACGAGGCTAACGCCATCAAGGAGAAGCTCGAGGCTGCAGGCGCAGAAGTCGAGATTAAGTAATTTCATTACTGCCTTTCAGAGCAGAGACGGTTTGTCTCTGCTCTTTTTTTCGGAAAATTATTTCTTTCTGCCGTCCAGAAAATCCTGTAGAATAATCGTCGCGGCAACGGCGTCAACGGCATTTTTGCGTTTTTTGCCGCGCGTGTTGGTCTCGTTCAAAAAGTTGTGCGCCGTGATGGTGGTGCCGCGTTCGTCCTGCATCACGGTTTCCACACCGGTCAGCTCCGTCAGCTTGGCGGCGAAGGCGCGCGCGTTTTGTGCGCTTTCTCCTTCGGTGCCGTCCATATTTTTCGGCAGCCCCACGACAATCAGCTCCGCTTTCGTCTCTTTGGCTGCCTGCGCGACCTTTTCGGGCAGCTTGTTGGGCGATTTCTCAAAAATCACCGTGTACGGCGACGCTAAAAACTCTGTTTTATCACAGACCGCGACGCCTGTTCTTGCCTTTCCCAAATCAACCGACATGATAATCATCTTCATCCGTCCTTTCCTCTGTGCAGCTACATTATAATCCATTTCCGCCGAAGATACAAGAAAAGAAATGTAAAATTCTCCTTCACGCTGTGACAAATCCTTTTCGGTCTTTTCGGTATAATGGTTACAGCAACGAAAAAGGATGTTGAGAGCATGGAATCTGCAAAAACAGTTCGCCGTCGTCGCGCGGCACAGGGAAATTTGTTCAGAACCGCCGTGCGGCAGGCGGCGTATTTTGTCGGCGGTGTGCTCAGCGCGCGTGGCGCGGTACTCGGCTCACTCGCGCCGTTCGGCGCGTCCTATGCCGCCGCCGTGCCCAAGGAGGGCTTGTTGGCATCGCTTTTGGGCGCGGCAATCGGTTACATTGTGCTCAGCCCGACCGACAGCTTCCGCTATCTCGCGGTGATGATTGCCATCGGCGGCGTGCGGTGGCTGCTCAGCGACCTCAGCCGCATTTGCAAAAGCCGTCTGTTTGCGCCGCTTACGGCATTCATCCCGATTTTTGCCACCGGCTTAGCCCTGCTGTTTGGCAGCGGCAGTACCCTTTCGGAGTTTTCCGGCTGTCTGCTTGAAGCACTGCTGGCGGCTGCGGCGGCGTATTTTATGTCGGTTGCTGTTCGCTTGGTCGGAGACCGCCGCTCTATCCTCACCTGCACCGGTCAGGAGACCGCTTGTCTGGTGATGACCGGCTGCGTGCTGATTCTTTCGCTCGGCGGTGTGGCGATTGAGGGCGTTTCTCTCGGCAGAATTTTAGCGGTTATCGCAATTCTCCTCTGCGCGCGCTATGGGGGCGTGCAGGGCGGCGCGGTCAGCGGTATCGCCACCGGCGCGGTGTTCAGTCTCGCGGATTTTCAGCAGGGCTTTCTCTGCGGCAGCTACGCCTTCGGCGGACTGATGGCTGGTCTGTTTTCCGGTCTGCATAAGGTTGGCTGCGCGGCGGTGTTCGTCCTCACAGCCACCATGATGAGCCTTGCCTTCGGCAGCGGCACTCTGCCGACAGCTGTTTTTATCGAGAGCATCATCGGCGCGTCGGTCTTTCTGTTTCTGCCCAAGGATATCGGCAATCTGATTGCGCCGATATTTGTCCGCGAGCCGTCGGCGGAACTCGGTGACGCTGTCAAAAATAATGTCATTCTCCGCCTCAACGCTGCCGCCCGCGCCATCAAAAACGTCAGAAGCGATGTCGAAAACGTTTCGCGCAAGCTCGGCGAAATGTACGCGCCGCAGTTTGACACGGTCTGCCATCAGGTTGCCGACGAGGTCTGTTCCGGCTGTGGGTTGCGGATGTATTGCTACGAGCACGAGGGCGGTGTGACGCGCGACGACTTTTTTCGGTTGGAGGAGGTGCTCTCCGCCAAGGGAAGGCTTGACGAGCACGATGTGGAGGAGCGCTTTGTCAAGAGCTGCTGCAAAAAGGGCGAAATCGCGGACGCGATGACGCGCCGCTACCGCCTGCTGCTTGCCGGACGTGAGGCGGAACGCCGTGTGGCGGAAATCCGCGGCGCTGTTGCCGGTCAGTTTGCCGGCGTCAGCGATATTCTCGGCGATTTGGGACGTGAGTTTGCCGACGCTCTCCGCTGCGACAGCGAAGCTGCTGACCGCGTCACCGAAGCGCTTGCCGCTCTCGGCGCGATTCCCGAGCGCGTTGTCTGTCTCATTTCCGACAACGGACGAATGCGCACGGAGCTGGAGCTGAGCGCCAAGGGAGAGCCGCTGCGCGACGGTCAGCTCTGCCGCGAGGTCTCGCGTGCCTGCGGACGGCGGTTTGACCTGCCCTCTGTCAGCCGCGAGGGCGGTCAGATTCGCGCCGCGCTCTGTGAGCTGCCGATGTTTGACGTGGAAATCGGCTCCGACCAGCATATCGCGCGCGGCGGAAAGCTTTGCGGCGACTGCATTGATTATTTCAACGACGGCATGGGCAAAACCTATGCGCTCATCTGCGACGGCATGGGCACCGGCGGCAGGGCGGCGGTGGACGGCAATATGGCGGTCACCACGATGGGCAGACTCCTGCGTTCGGGACTGGGTGCGGACAGCGCCCTGCAGATTGTCAATGCCGCTTTGATGATCAAAAGCGAGGACGAGAGCTTGTCAACTGTTGATTTGGCTTCGGTTGACCTTTACAGCGGAGAAACTGTCCTCAAAAAAGCAGGCGCGGCGGCGACCTTCATCCGCCGCGGCGGACGCGTGCTTTCGCGCGAGATGCCCTCGCTGCCTGCGGGCATCCTCAATAACATTACATTTTCGACAGATACGCTGCATCTGTCGGCAGGGGATATGGTGGTTATGATTTCTGACGGCGTGGTAACAGGCGATGAAAAATGGCTCGAGCATCTCATCCGCACGTGGCGGCAGGGAAGCGCGCAGGAGTTGGCGCAGGCGGTGGTCGAAGAAGCCATCCGCCGCCGTGCCCAGACCAAGGACGACGACATCACCGCCGTCGCTATGCGGATTGTCGAGAACGAGTAGCAAAAAAATCACCGGCACAGCCTGCGCTGTGCCGGTGTTGTCTGTGCGCCCGACGGCGCACGTTTCTAAAGGGTGAAAGTCCCGAATCCGCCCGACAGCGGGAAGGATATAGCCGAACACCAAGGGTGTCCGCCGTGAGGCGGAATCTGAAGGAAGGTGCAGGCAAACCTGTGGTCTGAC
>JAFUUV010000040.1 GCA_017471345.1 Ruminococcus sp. | reverse complement strand
GTATAAAAACTTTTTCTGAAAAAAGCAGCAGTTTGGCTTGTCCAAACTGCTGTCGTTTTTTATGAATGTGCCTGAATCATTTGCCGCAGCTGCTGCAAAATCGTTTCCTCGGGGAGTCCGATTTTGGCAACGGCGTCCTTGACGGTGGCATTTTTAATCATCATCTTGCCAATCGGTGTTTTGATGATTTTGAATCTTCCGTCTATTTTCACCAGCTCGTCCGGCAGCCACGGATACGCCGCTAAAATATCGCTGAGCTTCGTATTGCTGTTAATGTCCATGTGTTTCCTCCTATAATTCAATATAATAAGGACAGATGGTTTCATAATGTCCGTCGTTCATGCGGAAGCCCCTGGGAATTTCACCGAGCTGCCGAAAGCCGAGACTCTCATACAGATGTCTGGCGGAGCGGTTGGTGGCAACGACGGCATTAAACTGCAAAACCAAAAAGCCGAGCGTTTTGGCAGTCCGCATACAATCCAGCACCAGCGCCCTGCCGATATGTCTGCCGCGATATTCCGACGCGACGGCATAGCTGGCGTTGCAGATATGGCCGCATCTGCCGACGTTGTTGGGATGGAGGATATACAAGCCGCAGATAATGCCGCCCTCATCGACCGCGACGCCGCACGCGCTCTGTGACGCAAAGAAGGCGTCCGCTGTCCGCGCGGTCAGCAGCTCCTCCTGCGGAAAAGCGATGCCCTGCGCGACCACCTCATTCCAGATGGCGGTCATCAGCGGCACATCCTCCTGTCGATACGGTCTGACGTTCATTCCGAAAACTCCTTTGCGATGGTATAATCAATTGTTTAAATCATAGCATTTTTCCGCGCCAAAGTCAAGTGCCGTCAAAAGACGAAACCGCTACGGTTTTTCGGGAGGATTGCCTGCGGGCTTGTCGCCGTCCGGCGGCGCTTCGTGTCCGCCCGAGGAGGAGGAAACGGCGACTTCGATTGCCTGACCGGCGGACGCGCCGCCATCGTACAGCGTTCCGTTGACATACAGCTTGTGGCCGTTGAGCTGTACGGCGCCGGCGTCACAGGTCAGCGAGGTGATATACGCGTCTGCTGTCAGCGTCCACGTGGAGCCGCTTTCGATTTCCACATAAACCTCTCCCTCTTCCCCGTCGGGATTGACGGAGCCGGTAAAGACAGAGCCTTGCTTGAGGTAGAGATTCAGCGTGGACACGCTGTCAACCAACATATCGCCGCTGATGGTCTGACGGGACGCGTTCAGCGTCACCTGACCGCCGTTGGCGCCTTCCTTGCCCCAGCCTGCCGCCGCGGCTCTGAGAAACACACCGTCACCTTCGTTGGTGATGGTGGCGTTGTTCAGGCTGATTTCCGTGGCGGTGTTATTGACAAAGAATACATCGCCGTTTTTGTTGACAAGGCTGCCGCCGTTCATGGTAAAGCTTGACAATCCCTGTGCCGCGTCGCCGGACATGGACTGATAAATCATCACCGCCTGATAGTAGGATGACTTATTGCTGTTTTTGGTATTGTTATCGGCGGTCAGACTGACATCATTGAGCGTGACCGCGTTTTTGCCCTCGACCACAACGCCCTGAGAAGCAGTGGACGCCATTTCCGCGTTGCTGACGGTGATGTCCGCCGTCGAGTAAATCACAGGCGAACCGGTACCCGAGGTGGCGTAATAACCGCCGTTGACATTGACCGTACCGCCGCCCCGGTCGGAACGGATTGCCGCCGAGGAATTGCCGGAGGTTTCGATGGTGAGATTGGTCGCGTTCATCGTACCGCCGCCTGTCGTCATCAGTCCGCCGGAGCAGTTGCCGGTGGTGTTGATATATGAGTCGGAGATGTTGACCGTCGTGCCCTCGCCGTAGCTGAACACGCCGTTGGCGTGCTTGCCGTCGGTTTTGACCACCATGTCGCTGAGTGTGAGCGTGCCGCCGTTCGTGGCGAATACAGCGGCGTTTTCGCCGTAAAAGTCCGCTTCGTCGCCGTCCGCCTCGCCTGTTTTGGTAACGAGGACATGGCTGTATTCCGCGGCTTCGCCGTCCGCAAGGATAGCGTGACCGCCGTCCGAGCTGTCGGTAACGGTCTCGCTGACGGTGATATCGCCTTCGGAAAGACGCTTGGTCTGCGCCGCTGTCGCCGACTGTACCGTTTCGTCCGCTGTCGCCGTTGTAACGGCAACGGTTGTTTCGGTCACGGAGGACAGCCCGTTGCCGCATCCGCTGACGGCGACCGCTGTGGCGGCGGCAGTGAGCAGTGAAAGCATGATGAGCGTTGTTTTGCGTATTTTTTGTTTCATGGTACATACCTCCTTGGGGATTTGTCAGTATCATACAGCATAAATATTAAAAAATACTGAAAAGAGATTGTAATTTGCCCCAAAATATGTTATGATGAATCCTGCAAAGAGTCATCAACGATACAATCGGCGCATATCATTGATTGAACAGACGGCAGCAGCTTTGTTGCGCGGTCGGGCCGAAAGGCAGCAGATAGTTACATCTGTGGGACAGCTGGTTCCACAGGTGTTTTTTGTTTTTCAGGAGGCAAAAATGGATTCCGAAAATCGTCAGGTACAGGACACTTCCGTTGCCATGCGCGTATCCGTTTCCAGCATCATCATCAATACGGCGCTTTCACTGCTCAAGCTGCTTGCCGGTATTTTTTCCCATTCCGGCGCGATGATTTCTGACGCGGTGCATTCCGCATCGGATGTATTCAGCACGTTTGTGGTAATTGTCGGTGTGCAGATGGCAAAAAAGAAGCCGGACAACGAGCATCCCTACGGTCATGAGCGGATGGAATGTGTGGCTTCGGTCATTTTAGCCGTTTTGCTCGCCGCCACCGGCGTGGGTATCGGCATCAGCGGCGTCAAAAAGATTTTTGCCGCCGGAACCGAATCGCTTGCCGTTCCCGGTGTTCCGGCTATCGTGGCGGCGGCAATCTCCATTGTCGTCAAGGAAATCATGTTCCGCTACACCAAAATCGCCGCCAAAAAAATCAACTCCGGCGCGCTGATGGCGGACGCGTGGCATCACCGCTCGGACGCGCTGTCCTCAGTCGGCTCTCTCATCGGCGTCGTCGGCGCTCGGCTGGGACTGCCGGTGCTTGACCCCATCGCGAGCGTTGTCATCTGCGTCTTTATCATCAAGGCGGCGGTAGATATTTTCCGCGACGCGGTGGAAAAAATGGTGGATAAATCCTGCCCCGATGAAATTGTGGAGGAAATGACGGAGGTCATCCTCTCCATCGACGGTGTGCTCGGCATTGACGAGCTGAAAACACGACTTTTCGGATCCCGCATCTACGTGGAGGCGGAGATTCGCATGGACGCCGGCAAAACGCTGGTCGAAGCGCACACGACCGCCGAGGAGGTGCATCACGCGATTGAAGCGCACTTCCCGAACGTCAAGCATTGTATGGTGCACGTCAACCCCGCGACAGAAAATTAAGCCTGTATTCTCCGACGGAATACAGGCTGTTTTTTATGGATTGCAAAGTTTGCAGGGCTGATAGCCCATTTCAATCAGTTCCTCGCGGCTGCCGGTGAAGGACTGCTTGTTCTTTTCCGCCATTTTGCTGACAGAATTACAGGAAGGCTTGTGAAACTTCTTGGTGTTGGTATTCAGAACGTATTCCTCCGTTTCC
>JAFUUV010000039.1 GCA_017471345.1 Ruminococcus sp. | reverse complement strand
GAGCGTCTTAACGCTGTCAGGGATGACTACGGCTTCCACATTGGAGCCGCGGAAGCAGTTGTTGCCGATTTTGACCACGGTATCGGGGATTTTGACAGCGGTCAGCTTTTTTGCGTTATAAAACAAATTGTCCGTCAGGGTGGCAATGCCGTCGCTGAACGTCACATCGGTAATGTTAGAGTCCTCGAAAGGCGCACCGGTATTGGAAAGGGTTTTCGGAATGAAAATGGAAGTCAGCGCACTGTTGTAAAAAAGTCGGTTTCCAAGCGTCAGCAAGCCTTCATGGAAGGTACAGCTTTTCAGAGAGGCAGTCGCTTCAAAGGCATTGTTATTAATGGTCTTGACGCTCTGCGGAATGTCAATCGTCTCGAGTGAGGAGCAGTTCGCAAAGGCGTGGTCGCCAATGGTTTTCAGCTCGGAAGGCAAACTGACGGTTTTCAGGCTTTTACAGCCGTTAAACAGGCTCGTCGGCAGCTCGGTGACGCCCTCGGGAATGGTGACATTTTCCACAGCGGTGTTCTGGAACAAGCCCTCCGGAAGCACGGTGGTACCATCGGAAAAGATGAAGGTTTTCAGACTCTGGCAACCGTTGAACGGATAACTTCCCATCGTCAGAGAGGCAGGCAGGGTGATTCCGGTGAGGGCAGTCCGTTCAAAACTATAGGAGCCGATGTTTGTCAGGTTTTTGCTGAGGGTGACCTGCGAAAGCCGCTGGCAGTCCTTAAAGGCAGCGGATCCGATTTCGGTGATATTATCGGGAATGACAATGTCTTTCAGTGTGGAACACCACTCAAACGCGTTGTTGGGAATACGCGTCAAGCCCTTGCCGATGGTGACACTTCTGAGATTGGGGCAGGCATACAAGACGTACTGTCCCATTTCGGTGACGGTGTCGGGAATGACAATTGTCTCCAGAGAACCCATCCGGCACAAAGAATCATTGCCGAGCTTGGTAACGGTGTCGGGAATGGTCAGTGTGCGCAGGGAATTGTTCTGCTCAAATATATCGTTCGGAATCGCGGTGATGCCCTCCGCAAAAGTAACGGTGTCGAGCAATTCCGCTTCGGCAAAAGCCTCATTCGCGAAGGTAACGGTGGACGGGATGTAGATATCCGACACAACGGTACCGGATAAAAAGCGGTTGCCGAGCTTTTCGACGCCCTCGCGCAGGCTGACAGTGCCTAAAATCGGACAATCACAGAAGGCTCTGTCCGCAATCGTCTTGACCGTTGACGGAACATCGACAGACTGCAGCGCGCGGCACCGGTAGAAGGCATAATCCCCGATGGTTTGGATTCCCTCGGAGATGGTGACGGCGGAAATGTCGTCGTTCTGCTCAAAGGCTCGGTTGCCGATGGACGACACGTCCGAGCCGCCAAGCGTTGCCGGAACAGTCAACGCGGAAGCGCTGCCGCTGTACCTTGTAATCTGCGCGGTGCCGTCGTCCAGTAGAGTGTAGGTGTAGTCCCCCTCTGTGAGCGTTTCGGCGGCAGAAGCGGAACCGAACACATTTCCGACAATGACCATACTGAGCAGCATGGTCACCGCGAGGGTTACCGATATGCCTTTGCGCAGGAACCTGCCGACACTTGAATGCTGTTGGTGATTCATAAATATCCTCCTTTTTTCGTTTATTATCGTAAAAAGACCTGTAAATTCCATGAAATTTACCAGAATATCACGATAATCTTGTATTAAATATATCATATTCAGCATCATATATCCAGAGAGGTCACAATCAAGTCCATGACTGTTGTGAACATTTTCATTCAGGGGTTGACAAAACAAAAAACCGGTGGATGCGCTCCGCCGCTCGTTGGAGAAAATCCACTTGATATCACCTTTTTCCAAAATATACAGTTATTTTTCTATAAAATCGAGTAGGAGGGGGATTTGAAAAAAAAATCCCCCGACCTCTCACAACACCGTGCGTACGGTTCCGTACACGGCGTTTCCTTAGTTTTCACATACTTGCAGATAATAGCCGGTCAAGGATATATATCCGAGATTGGCT
>JAFUUV010000305.1 GCA_017471345.1 Ruminococcus sp. | reverse complement strand
ATTCTGGCGATATCGGTGTCCTTCGCGACGCCGCTGATTAACATTTTTTCCATCTTTGTTTTCTCCTTTACGATAGTTCCCGGCGCCTGCGTCAGTGACGAGAGCACCTCAAGCTCGATATTGTATTTCTTCGCCATTTCAACCGAACGGTTATTGAGCACCTGCGCGCCGAGGGTGGCAAGCTCGAGCATTTCGTCATACGAAATCTCGCTGAGCTTTCTGGCGTTTTCCACCTTGCGCGGGTCGGCGGTGTACACGCCCTCTACGTCGGTATAAATCTGGCACAAATCCGCGTGCATTGCCGCCGCGATGGCAACGGCACTGGTGTCGGAGCCGCCGCGTCCGAGGGTGGTGATGTCGCCGTGACGGGAAAGTCCCTGGAAGCCGGCGACAATGACGATATTGCGCTGGTCAAGCTCTTCGCGGATGCGCGAGGGCTCGACGCGCTTGATACGCGCGCGCGTGTGCGAGGACGAGGTTTCAAACCCTGCCTGCCAGCCGAGCAGCGAGGTGGCATGGTAGCCGAGCTTTTCGATTGCCATTGCCAACAGCGAAATCGAAATCTGCTCGCCTGCCGCCAACAGCATATCCTGCTCGCGCCGCGAGGCGTTGGGATTAATCTCCATCTGCTTTTCAACGAGCACATCGGTGAAGTCGCCCTGTGCGGATACGACGACCACAACGTCGTTGCCCTTGGCGTAGGTGTCCGTGACAATTTTTGCCACGTTCATCACGCGTTCGGCGTTCGCCACAGAGGTGCCGCCGAATTTCTGAACTATCAAACTCATGTCATATACTCCCTTTTTTGCTTGATGTCATAAAAAATTATGATACCCTGAAAATTACAAATCACCGATGCGGATGGCGGAGAGAATCTCTACGCCGTCAGCCGCAAGCTTGTGCAGCTTTTCGGTAAACACGCCGTAAGCCATCTCCTCGGTGGTGAAGGCGGCGCGGTCGCCGCCGTGCGCGGAAATCGACTGCACCTTGCCGAAGATTGCCTCCGCCTTGGCAACGGCGTCCTTGCCCCTGGCGCGGACATACATCGCGAACACGGACTCGTTGACATTGATGATGTTGCTGCCGTCGCCGTCCGTCCAGAACAGGAAGCGGCGCGTTTTGAGGTGCTGGCAGCAGTCCACGATATCCGCGACCACAGCGCTGGCGGTGGGCAGCTTGCCGGCGCCCTTGCCGTAGAACACCACGTCGCCGGTGCAGTCGCCGCGCACCATGATGCCGTTGAACTCGTTGTCGATGTTGGCAAGCTGGCTCTTGGCGGGCACCAGCATCGGCGCGGTGATGATGTCAATCTTGCCGTTGCGCAGCTTTTTGACTCTGCCAATCAGCTTGATGACGCAGCCGAACTTTTCGGCGTACTTGACATCCTCCAGCGTGATGTGGGTGATGCCCTCGGTATGTACGGACTCGGGATAAACGTGCTTGCCGAAGGCGAGCGACGCGAGAATACAAATTTTGCGGCAGGCGTCGTGTCCCTCAATATCCGCCGAGGGGTTGCGCTCGGCAAAGCCCAGCTCCTGCGCCAGCTTGAGGGCGTCCTCAAACTGCATACCGTCCTCAATCATCTTGGTGAGGATGAAGTTGGTGGTGCCGTTGAGAATACCGGCGATTTCATCGACGATGTTGGCGACGAGGCACTGGTTCATCGGGCGGATAATCGGAATACCGCCGCCGACAGACGCTTCAAAGAGGAAATTGACGTTTTCCTCCTTGGCGATTTCGAGCAGCTCCGCGCCGTAGGCGGCGACAAGCTCCTTGTTGGAGGTGACGACGCTCTTGCCTGCCTTGAGACAGCGCTTGACAAACTCGTAGGACGGGTGCAGACCGCCCATGACCTCGACGACCACGCGGATTTCGATGTCGCTGATGATGTCCTCAAAGTCCTTGGTAAACCTGTCCGCGATGGGACTGTCGGGAAATTCACGCAGGTCGAGAATTTTTTTGATATAAATTTCCTCGCCGAGACGCGCAAACAGCTTCTGCTTGTGCGTCAGCAAAATCTCGGCAACGCCGCTGCC
>JAFUUV010000304.1 GCA_017471345.1 Ruminococcus sp. | reverse complement strand
GCGGAAAATAGACCGCAAAGATTGTCTACTTTTTATTAGGTATTAGTATTATGCCAGCACGACGTCGTACCCGGCAAGGTACATTTGCAGATAGGTCGCGTCGCTGATGTCGATAAAGCCGTCGGCGTTGGTATCGGCAACCATGCGTTCTTCTTCATAAAAGCTTTGCATTTCCGCAAGGTAACGCTGGATAGAGGTCACGTCGGAAATCGTGACGCTGCCGTCGCCGTCAATGTCGCCGCTCTTGTGGATATGTCGGGCGGTGAAGCGGATTTCCCCCATTTCCTCATAAACCGAACGGCTATACACATAGCCCTCAGAGGAAACAATGCGGACAGATACGTCGTAGTCCTCCATCGTGGAATCAAAGCTGACAAACGCTTTCAGATGGGAATTGCCGAAGCTGTATGCCGTGGTCATGCCTTCCTTTTGGCTGACGACGGCGCAGTCCTTGCCAAAGGTCAGCAGCTCGCTGTCGCCGTTCTCATAGTCCACACGCACCTGTGCGCCGTCCATATGCAGCGGAATACACTGCGCGTTGTCGCCGTAGGTGTAGCGCCGCTCAAATACCGTGCCGGGCTTTTGCAAAAGCGTGACGCTCTTTGCCGTTCTGCCCTTGTAGCTTTCCGTTATGTACACATTGACAGAAACGGTGCTTTCATCGCACGCGTAGCGGTCGCCGTAGTCCAGCGTCAGCCGCATGACGGTACTGTCAGATTCGTCCAAGGCAAAGGAAATGCCGGTGACGGTGATGCTATCTCCGGGAAAAACCTCGCTGACGTATTTTTCGCCGTCCCAGCTGAGGTTGTCGCTGTCATACTGACAATCATTGATGCAGTAAGGCTCGGCATAGGTCACATGGAGCGAGGTGCCGTCGAGCATGGCGGCTGTGTCGTTCAGCTCGCTCTCGTCAAACAGATACTTGTCTCCGAAGCTGACGGAGCTGAGCGTGATTTTGCCCTCTTGGGAGGAATCTAAATATTTTTCCGTCACAAAGCTGCCCTGCTCACAGCCAAGCGCCGTGTTGAGCGCCTTTGTCGGCATAACGCCGTACTGACCGCCGCCGTAATAGAAGTAAAAATCACCTTTGCAGAGCGCGTGCCCGTTGATGGGATTCACGCTGACAGGCGCGTCAAGGTCTACCACATAGACCATATTGTCGTAGGTAAAGGATATACCAAAGCCGTCAGGTGACTCCTTGGGATAGATTTCGTCCGCGAAATCCTCGTTGAAAAAGTTGCCGCTGTAACGGCTGCCGTATTCGGAGAAGTCCAACAGCTCGTTGTGCTCGTCAAAGAATGCGTCGATTTGTTTTTTCTTGTTGCCTTCGCTCAGTGACGACCATGATTCGCCCATTGCGTCGGCGGCAAGGCGGTTGATATCCTCCCAGAAGGTTTCCGCGCTGCGGTTCAGGGCGGCGGCGCCGCTGAGGCCGCAAAGCTGCGCCTGCTTTTGGTAGGTATAGCGGAACAGCGGTTCAAACCGTTCCTCTCCGTCCTCTCTGCTGATAAAGCTGCAGCGGACGTTATCTGTCAGCGCGGCGGCGGCATAATAGGGGTTTTCACGCGGATTGCTCTCGATTCCGGGATCCAGATAGTTGTCCCAGAACATCATGTTCGCATTTTTACTGCTGCCGTTGCCGTAGGCAGGAATTCTGGTGCTGAACAGATTTTGGACGCCGTCCTCCTCCACGCGCACCGTTTTGTAGCCGGGAACAGCGCCGCATATACCCTCGTCCGACCACCAGAAAGCACCGGCAACATTGTCTTGCTGCGCAGTCATTTGGTTTGTCCAGCTGCCGGGCATGGCAAACAGTACCTGCTGGGTGACAACGCCTGACGGCGGCGTGTAAACACCCATAGTGCCGCCGCAGCCGATGCTGCCTGCCGCGCTGACAGTCACAGCGCCGGTCGCCGTGCCTGCCGTCAGAATCGCAGCGGCGGTCAGCACGGCTGCGGTCTTTTTCAATTGCTTTTTCATTGCCTTGTTCTCCTTTGGATTGTTTTTCGGAATTTCGGAGAAGAAACCGGGGTCTCCTCTCCTGTTGTCAAAGAGCGCTTGCGCGGCGTTCGCTTATAGAAGTTTACCGATGGTTTGTATGATATGCCGCGAAAACGTACTCTCATTTATTATAACGAAAAGTTTTTTGTTT
>JAFUUV010000303.1 GCA_017471345.1 Ruminococcus sp. | reverse complement strand
CCTTCTCGCCCTTGCCGAAGTCGGAAGAGCCGTAGCCTTCGGGATTGACGAGGATTTCCTGCAGCACCTTGACATAGAACGCGCTGCCGAGGAAGAAGTTGATAAACCCGGGACCGGCGGTTTCGAAGCGGTCAAAAACCGTACCGCCGAGGTCGATATGCGCGGTGATTGCCTGCGCGATTTTGAACGGCGGCATACGGAACGCCTTTGCGCCTGCCATTGCCGCGTTGGTAGCGAAGTCGCCGTGCGCGTTGTCCGCCGGCACCTCTACGATAAAATCAGGCAGCTCCGCCTGCGGCAAAGCTCCCTGTTCGATGGCTTGTTTCATTGCCGCCTTGACGACGGCTTTGAGCTGTTCGACAGCCTGTGAATAGGTATCCATAGATATATACTCCTTTAATTCTTCTCTTCGATGGTGATGTGAAAGCGGTTTTCGCTGACGAGGTCGGTGTTGAAATCGAGGGTATAGCTGACCTCGAGTGTGCCGCCCTTGTCACCGAGGGAGTTGTTGAGTGTTTTGGTAAAGACGCCGATGGTCAGATTGCCGGCGACGGTGCTGTAAATGCACTGGTGCCGCCTGCCCTTTTGCAGCAGCAGACGCGATCGCTGCGGACCGGTGCGGCTGATGGTGACCATGTCCTCATCGACGCGGATGACATTGTTATAAATTTTGGTGGGGTTGTCCTCGTCATACTCGCGGTAGCCAATCAGAAAATGGTCGCGCTTGCGCATAAATTTTCCGTCGGTGAGCACCTCGATGCGGTTGCTTTCGCCGTCCACCACCTGTTCGCCGATGATGGTGATGCGGTAGGGATTCAAATCTTTTTCAATCATAAGCACCTCAGTAGGCTTCGATGTCAATCTGTGTGACGGCGTGCTCCATGTCTCTGCCGAGGAAAAGTCCGGCGACAGACTTGAAGCCGTCGGGGGTATCGCTGACAAAAAATTCCGGCTGCGGCGTTTCATAGCGCCTGCTGAGCAGGTGCTCGCGTTCGAGCACCTTGGCGGCATACACCGCTGTTTCCAGTCCGGAATCAATCAGCCGCACGCCCTTGCCCATGAAGTCGGACACCGCTTCGCGCAACAGCGGAAAATGTGTGCAGCCGAGAATCAGGGTATCGACGCCGTTTTCCCGAAGCGGCGAAAGGTAGCGCGCGACAACAGACATCGTGATGATATCATGATGGTTGATGATGCCGTTTTCGACCAGCGGCACAAACAGCGGACACGCCTGCTCAAAGACCTGAATGGTCGGGTCAAGCTTGTTGAGGCGCAGGCGGTAGCTGTGGCTGTTGACGGTGGCGGCGGTACCGATGACGCCGACGCGCTTGTTGCGTGTGACGCGCACGGCGGTGTAGGCGGTGGGATTGACCACGCCGGTGTAGGGAACCGGCAGCTGCTCGCGCAGCAATTCGCCGGCTACGGAGCTGACGGTGCCGCAGGCGGCAACCACCATTTTGACCTTGTGGCGCAGCAGGAAGCCCGCGTCCTGCACCGCGTATTTTTTAATGGTATCGCGGCTGCGCGTGCCGTAGGGCACTCTGCCGGTATCGCCGAAGTAGATAATTTTTTCATGCGGCAGCACGCGGAGAAATTCCTTGACCGCGGTCAGACCGCCGAGGCCTGAGTCAAATACGCCGATTGCGTTTTCTGACGACATATCAATCCCTCTTTTTCATTGATAATTTAAATTATATCATACCACAAAACCACGACATTGTAAAGAATCTCAGCGACAGAAAACTTGTGAATCTGATTTATGAATAGAAATGCAACAATAAAAACAGCACCCATGCCTGTAGGGTTTGGTCTTGACCAAACCGCCGGCGATGAATCATAACGTATGAAATAAATCCGGCGGTTCGGTCAAGACCGAACCCTACAATATGCTCTGCACAAAACGTCAGGCTTTCAGGGACGTCTGGGAAGCCGTCCCCTACAGCTTCCCTGTCATCCTGAGCGGTGCCCGAAGGGCAAAATCGCGCAGCGATTTAGTCGAAGGATCCCCCTCGGTGAGAAACGTTGGTGTCCTATCAAGGGGATCCCAGCGCTGCATGGGTGCTGTTACCCAAAACAAGTTTTGGACAGCACCTCATCCACGTAAGTCGGGATGACAGCGTGAGGAAAAGACCTGCTCCTATCCACTCCCTGTCATCCTGAGCGGTCGGCGAAAGCTGAATTTGCGACAGCAAATAGTCGA
>JAFUUV010000302.1 GCA_017471345.1 Ruminococcus sp. | reverse complement strand
TGGACGTTTTTCATGGTAAAGCAGCCGACGGTGTTGACGACGTCAAACATTCCGTAGACGAGCAGCAGCATATAGAGCAGCATCGGATGTCCCGCCAGCGCCAGAACGCTCAGCCCGAGCACCAGCATCACAAACAAAAACGGCGCGAAATGGAAGTAGCTCAGACAGCCCGGGCACTCCGACAGCGTCAGGCCAATCCACCTGCCGTTGGAATACTTCTGCCAAATCATATGGCGCAGGGTGTTGCGCGAGTGCTGATAGGAGATGATATCGGGACAGCAGCAGAGCTTGTACCCTGCCATACGGATGCGGTAGTGGAACTCGTTGTCCTCGGTTCTGCCGAGGTTTTCGTTGAAGCCGCCGACCTTGGCGATGACCTCGCGGCGGTACGCGGCGTGAAAGAGGCTGTCCATATACTCCTTCTGCATGGCAGGACGGCGGTACGCGGCGATGGAGCTGCCAAAGAGAGAATCCTCCGCCGCCAACAGCGTCAGCTTCCACGAGCTGACGTTGGAGCTGATGTTCGGTCTGCCGCCGCCGACCACATTTTCTCCCTGACGGAGATTGTAGACGTTGCGCGAGACAAAGTTGCGCGGAATCCGCGCGTGCGCGTCCACACGGATGATGACGTCGCCGGTGGCGGTCATCAGCGCAGCGTTCCACGAAAACGCCTGGTTGCGCTTGGCACAGCGGACGATTTTGACGTCGCGGAAGCCGAAATCGGTCTCCTTGAACGCGTTCATGCGCTCAAAGGTGCCGTCGGTAGACATACTGTCCACAAAAACAATTTCAATTTTTTCGTGCGGATACTCCTGCAGCGAGATATCGCTGAAAAGTCCCTCGATTGCCTCCAACTCGTTGTAGGCAATCATGCAAAGCGAAACAATCATAACATCCATCCTATTTGAAATGAGGGTTACACCGCGTCACGGGGAAAATTTCCCGCGGCGGACGGTATATCTCAGTTTTCCATCGCGAAAAGCCATCGCGCGGAATTCATCAGCGCGGTCAGCAGATAGGGCACGGTATAGAGCAGGGGGACGATGAAAAAGCCCAGCGCCAGCCAGCCTGCCATGCTCAGCAGCAGCGTGAGCAACGCGCCGAAGCGGCGGAATGAAAAGCCGATATAACCGAAAAGGTAGTGCAACGCGCCATGGCTGTCATCGAGGGCATACGCCGCCAGCGGATAGTGCAGAAACAGCAGGAAAACAAAAACGCTCCAGCACAAGGTGACCACCGTCCAGACCACCGCAAAAACACCGTCCGCAAACCAAAGGCTGCCGATAATCCGCAGCGGCGTTGTCAGCACGGCGTACAGGCAGCCGAGACCGAGGTTGACCGCCAGCGTTTTGAAATAACGCAGGGGTGACTGAAAGAAACAAAACAAATCGGTGACGGAGCAGCTGCCCTTGGTGACGGCGTTGCCGGCAGCCCTGAGCAGGCCGTTGACAAACGGCGAGAGCGCAACCGCCAGCGCGATGACGCCGGTCATCAGCACCGCCATCCCCGCCTCCTTGCCCGGGACAACCGCGTCGGCTTCGAGGTCATAGAAGCCCAGCGGCAGCGCGATGAGGTACAATACATTTTCCAACAGAATCACGGCGGCGGCAACGGCAAGACTGCCGGCAATCAGCACAGCAAAATTGCCCTTGAGTGCTTCACGCGCCTGCTGCCGGATGATTTTTTCCTTCTTCATAGCCTTCACCTGCCCCGTTTACAGCGTAAACATTCGGTACATCGCCTCAAAGCAAATCTGCATATGCTTCAGAAAATGATCCTTGTCAACGCTTTCGTCGGCGTTGTGCATCCGGATATCGTCATCCGGAAAGTTGGGGCCAAAGGCGACGCCCTTGCCGCCCAGCTTGCGCGCGTAGGTGCCGCCGCCGGTGGTGTAGAGCCGTGCCGGCTCGCCCGTGACCGCCTCGTAGGCGCCGGAAAGCAGGCGCACCAGCTCGGAATCCTTCTCCACATAGAGCGGCTTGCCGTGATGCAGCAATTTGACCGTGAGGCCGCTTTCCTCAGCGATTTTGCGGAACTGGCGGAACACATAATCGCCGCTGATGGTGACGGGATAGCGGATATCAAAGCAGGCGCGCGCTTCATCTCCCTCGATGTGGACACAGCCGAGGTTGACGGTCAGCGCTCCCGAGACCGCGTCGCTCATTTTGAGTCCCATGGAACGGCCGTTGGTTTCGTTGTTGAGAGCGTAGTCGATAAACGACGACAGCACGCCGATTTCGTGCACATCGTAAGCGTTGGCAATCAAATCAATCAGCGCGGCGGCGGCGTTGCTGCCCTTATGCGGCTCGCAGGCATGGGCGGCGCTGCCGCGGCTGATAATCATCAGCCCGTCGATGGTATAGTTGAATTCAAACCTGCCGCCGCTGGCGTCGGCAAGCCGCATGAGGAGCTGCTCGTCATAGCCGGAGGAATCGAGCATGAC
>JAFUUV010000301.1 GCA_017471345.1 Ruminococcus sp. | reverse complement strand
CTGGCAAATGGCGGTCGTCACCACCCTCGACGGCGTCAGCGCCAACCAGATGGACAGCCACTACAATCGTTATTACGACAACAACCGTTCGCAGTTTCAGAGCAACAGCGTGATGTTCGTCATCGACAAGGGCTCTGACAACCGCATTATCATCACCCACGGCGCCGCCGAGGAATATTTCACCGACGAGCGGCTCAGCGAGCTGAAATCCGCGCTCAAGCCGTATTTGCAGAGCGGCGATATGCTCAACGCGGCGTACACCTTCGCCGACAAGTCGCTCTCCTTCTACCAGCAGGGCGTTCCGGCAAACGGCTCCCACAACAACCATGTCGAGGGCACCGAAACCGAGAGCGACCGCCTCAGACGCGAAAATAAGTTCCTCTATGTCCTCACGCGCTGGGGATGGCTGATGGGACTCATCGGCGTGGCGGCAGGCGGTATTTTCGCCGGCGTCAACGTCGGCCGCTATAAATACAACGGCAAGTCCGGCACCTACAACCTTCGCGAGAACAGCAGCCTGCGTTTGGTGGACAATCAGGACGTGTTCCTCAGCAAGCACACCACCTACACCACCATCAATACCGGCTCCGGAAGCTCCGGCGGCGGTGGTGGCGGCGGCAGCTCCTCTCACGGCAGCTCCGGCTCGTTCTGAGCGCCGGTTTACCGCAGGGGACGGCTTCACAGACGTCCCGACAAAACACGCTATACACAACAATCAGTAACCTAACGAGGAAATTGTATTGACTCCGCAGCTTACGTCATACCAATCCGTCGGGCTTGCCCGACGATGATTTGCTATGTCAACGGCGGTGTCTCACCGCCGTTTTTTATTTATTTCAAAAGGAGGGAGTTCATGCCCGAAAACACGCGCGTCGCGGTCATCAGCATTGTGGTGGAAAACCCCGGCTGCGTCGCGGATATCAACGACATCCTGCACACCTATTCCGAGTATATTATCGGCAGAATGGGGATACCCTATCGGGAGAAGAACATCAGCATTATCAGCGTCGTCATCGACGCGGAGCCGGACGTCATCAATCAGGTATCGGGCAGGCTGGGCAGGCTCAGCGGCGCGTCCGTCAAGACCGTCTGCTCCAAAAAGTGACGCCTATGACAGTAAACGATATCATTCATCAACTCAGCACCGCCCACACCGCCTCGCGTGACGAGCTGGTGTACCTGCTGAACAACATCACCGACGACGAGCAGGAGACGCTCCGCCGGGCGGCACAGACCGCCGCGCGGGAGCACTTCGGCAACCGTGTTTTTATCCGCGGACTGATTGAAATTTCAAGCTACTGCAAAAACGACTGCCTCTACTGCGGCTTGCGCCGCTCCAACCGCAGCGCCGTCCGCTACCGCCTGACGCGGGAGCAGATTTTAGACTGCTGCGACAGCGGCTACGCGCTGGGCTTTCGCACCTTCGTGCTGCAGGGCGGCGAGGACGCGCACTTCACCGACGAGGTGGTGTGCGGCATCGTCCGCGAAATCAAGCGCCGCTATCCCGACTGCGCTGTCACGCTCTCGCTCGGCGAGCGCGGCTTTGACAGCCTGCGGCGGCTCTTTGACGCCGGCGCCGACCGCTATCTTCTGCGCCACGAAACCGCCGACAGGACGCATTACGGGCGGCTCCATCCGCCGCAGATGTCCTTTGACAACCGCGTCAGCACCCTGCGCTTTCTCAAAGCGCTCGGCTACCAGACCGGCGCCGGTTTTATGGTCGGCTCGCCGTTTCAGACAACGGAAAACCTTGCGGACGATTTGCTGCTGATTCAGGAGCTGCAGCCGCAGATGTGCGGCATCGGACCGTTTATTCCGCACAAGGATACGGAATTTCGCGACTTTCCGCAGGGCAGCCTGCGGCTCACCCTGACGCTGCTGTCCGTCATCCGGCTCCTGCAGCCGCGGATACTCTTGCCGGCAACCACCGCCCTCGGCACCATCGCGCCGAACGGCAGAGAGCTGGGCATCCTCCACGGCGCCAACGTCGTCATGCCCAACCTTTCACCGCGTGAGCACCGCAAGGACTACGCGATTTACGACAACAAAATCTGCACCGGCGAGGAAGCGGCGGAATGTCTGGAATGTCTGCGCCGCCGGATGCGGTACATCGGCTACGAAATCGTGACCGACAGAGGAGACTATTACTAAAAAAGGAGAAAATCATTATGGCTGTATACAACCCCAAATCATTAAAGGCGGAGGAGTTCATCAACGACGGTGAAATCCTTGAAACCCTGCGTTACGCCGACGCGCACAAGGACGACACGGAGCTGATTGACCGGATTATCGAAAAGGCGAAGCTGCGCAAGGGCATTGACCACCGCGAGGCAAGCGTTTTGCTCGCGTGCGAGGACGAGGAAAAGCTGAAGGAAATCTACGCCCTTGCCGAGCAGATTAAAAAGGATTTTTACGGCGACCGCATCGTCATGTTCGCGCCGCTGTACCTCTCGAATTACTGCGTCAACGGCTGCGTCTATTGCCCGTACCACGCCAAAAACAAGCATATCTGCCGCAAAAAGCTGACGCAGGACGAGGTGTGCGACGAGGTGATCGCTT
>JAFUUV010000300.1 GCA_017471345.1 Ruminococcus sp. | reverse complement strand
TTCCCGAAGGCAGGTATACGCTGACTGAATTGGGAAAAAGGCAGAGCGGAGAATATATCATCCCCGATAGGTTCATTAAGCCTGAGCCGGTTGATTTTGAGATATCTCCCGACGCATATAAGAAGGCATTGGAGAGCGGTGAGGAAATTATAACCATTACCGTTGCCAATCATTGTGAGGGTACTGTCAAGCTACATAAGACGGAGGAAGGTAGCGAAACACCTGTAGAGGGAGCAACCTACGGACTTTTCTCGGATTCGCAGTGTCTTAACCTGATGTATCAGTTTCCGAAAACCGACGCTGACGGTATTGCGGTATTAGCAGAGAAAATTCCCTGCAACGAGCAATACTACGTCAAGGAGATTGAAGCGCCGTCCGGCTATGAATTGTCCGATACGATTTACCCTGTAACGATTGAAGCCAAGGAAGAAAACGAAATTATCTATGAGCTTGACGTAACCGATAAGCCTGCGGAAAACCCTGTTGAAATCCGCAAAACGGATATTACGGGAACCAAAGAGGTTGTCGGTGCAAAATTAGTGATGCAGGACGAAAGCGGCAAGGTGATTGATTCTTGGACTTCGGGCAAAAATGCTCATATTATCAGCGACGTTGCTCCAGGCAGCTATACGCTGACCGAAACGATTCCTGCCGACGGCTATGCTACCGCCGAGACCGTCAGCTTTACTGTTTTGAAGGACGGCAAGACAACTCAGGTAGTCATGAAGGACGATACGGTCAAGTTTGAGTTTGTCAAGACTGATGAAAACGGTCAGCTTGTCGCCGATTGTCAGCTGTCTGTCCTCGATTCCGACGGCAATGAGATTGACAGTTGGGTAACGGACGGAAATACCAATCATCAGATTGTCGGCAAGCTGATTGTCGGTCAGACATACCGCCTGCACGAAGAAAAAGCAGCTGACGGATATCTGATAACAGGTGATAAAGAATTTACCGTTGAGGATACTCCAAAGCTGCAATCTGTCACAATGGTGAACAAAAAGACCGTTACTCGGTTTAATAAGGTTGATGAAAGCGGCAATCCCGTCAGAGGAGCAACCTTACAGCTTCTGAACACAAACGGCACAAAGGTTCACGAGTGGATTACGGACGGTACGGCGAAGGAAATCAAGGGCTTGACAGCAGGCGCGAAGTATATTCTTCGTGAAAGCAAAGCTCCTGACGGATTTGTCACCGCCACCGACGTTTCGTTTACGGTCAAGGCAGACGGAAGTATTACAACCGTTACCATGACCAATCAGCAGACGGTTTCAACCTTCAACAAGGTTGATGAAAGCGGCAGCGCTGTCAAAGGAGCTACCTTGCAGTTGTTTGAAGCGAGCGGAACAAAGGTTGCAGAGTGGATAACTGACGGCACGGCAAAGGAAATCAGGGGCTTGACCGCAGGCGCAAAGTATATTCTTCGCGAAAGCCAAACTCCAAACGGATATACAACGGCGAAAGAAATCAGCTTTACCGTTAAAACCAACGGCGATGTTACCGCAATAACCATGACCGACAAGCAAACAGAGTATAAATTCTCCAAGGTCAATGAAAAAGGACAGAGAATTTCGGGAGCCAAGCTTCAAATCCTCGACAGCTCCAACGCGGTTGTTGTTCCTACATGGACTTCAAGCGCGACAGAAGATTATACCGTAAAAGGAAAGCTGATTGTCGGTAAACGGTATAAGCTGCATGAGGTTCAGGCTCCAAACGGATATTCTTTGGCGGAAGATATTGAGTTTGAAGTAAAAGATTCTCTTGAGCCTGTCACCGTTACGATGATTGACCTTGTGACAGGCGTTTACGTCAGCAAGGTTAATTCATCGGGAGAGTTGATTGAAAACGCTCATTTGCGGCTCACCGACAGCAGCGGTAATGTAAAAGACGATTGGTACAGCACAAAGCTCCCGAGGGAAATCAAGGGACTTACAGTCGGCGCTAAGTATACACTGACAGAACTTTCACCGCCAAAAGGTTATGTTACCTCAAAACCTGTTACTTTTACGGTTAACTCCGGTGTTACGCTCGTCAGAATGATTGATTATCCAACCTCGTTCTTCTTTGCAAAGCGTGAGCCAGGATCAGAAGCCTTTGTTTCCGGTGCACACTTACAGGTGCTTGATAACGGTTCGGTTATTGAAGATTGGATAACCGACAACGGTTATCACGTTGTCACGGGAAAATTTGAAATCGGCAAATCATATGTTCTGCATGAGGTTGAGCCGCCGAAGGGACGTGCTGCTGCGGACGATATTCCGTTTACGGTTGATGATACATCAAACGTTCAAAATATCAAGATGTACGATCCTCAAACAGTAACCTATGTTTCAAAATTCAGTGTTACCGGTCAGGAGGAGCTTGCCGGAGCATTGCTTTCCGTCACAGACAGTCACAACAACGTTATCGCTGAATGGACTTCTACGAACAGACGCAAGGTCATCTACGGCTTGGCAATCGGAGAGGAATACACGCTTACGGAGTTAATTCCTGCGACGGGATACACAACCGCCGAAGCTGTTAAATTCAAAATCAATGACGACGGTTCAACGACAACCGTTGTCATGCGCGACGCTCCGACGAGTGTTCAGATTGAAAAGCGCGACAAGCTGACAAATGAACGTATTGGCGGCGCACTGC
>JAFUUV010000038.1 GCA_017471345.1 Ruminococcus sp. | reverse complement strand
TGTATACGTGTTTAACAAAAAATTCCGTCAAGCTGAGGACAGCGCTTATTTACAGAAAGCGTTTCAGGAGATTGACCTTGTTGATTTTGAAAGCCGGATCAGACAGCTTGCCCATCTTGTGTTTTCCGGTCAGACGCTATCTGCAGATGAGCGCACTGAACTGTTGAGCTTTATTCAGTCCAATACATACGGTACGCTGGATGTGGAAGTCCCAAGGCACCTGAAAAATGACGACAGCTTTTCCGCAAAGAAAAAATATGTCCTCAGAAGATTATTTCCGCCGGAGGAAATCATCAGAGAATTTCATCCGGTGGTATATCGCCACAAAGTCTTGTATCCGCTCTGGATTGCGTATCGTCCGATTAACGCTGCTTTGCACAAAAGGAAAAAAATCAGCAAGGAATTGAAGCTGTTAATCAATTATAAGTCAAAAGATCAAAAAAATGAATGAGGTATATGTAAAATGAGTAAGAAAATAATGGCGTTTATGGCTGCTATGGTGATGCTTGTCTGTGCCTTTTCAGCCTGTAATGGGAATGATAACAAGGATGCTTCTGCCGCTTCGGCTGCAACCGGTGACACTGCGGCAACCACAAAGCCGACACAACCGACTACAGCAAAGAAGGATGATGACGCGAAGTCATCCTCTGCCGACAGTAAATCCGAATCGCAAACCTCAAAGGAAGACAAACAAGCTTCCGGCAACAGTACCCATGAAGATGCAAAGACAGAAAGCTCTGCGTCTGATTCTTCTACGGCGTCATCCAAGGAACATCATTCCGAAAGTAAACAGCAATCGAGCAAGGAGGAAAGCTCACAAAGCAGTACTCCCAAACAAAGCAGTTCATCTTCAAAAAACAGCTCATCCTCACAAGGCGCGGACACAAGCATACCCGAGCTGCCGACAGATGAATATGAACTTCCGTTTATTCCCGCATAACGAAAAAAAGCTGTCACGGCATATCGCCCGACAGCTTTTTATTTTATTGTATGTAAACAATAGAGGTTCTTCGAAACGCCTGGATAATTTTGGAGACAGCCGCGATAGACAGATTAAGGCAGTAGCCGTACACCAGATATTCAATCTTGCCGTGGAACAAACCAAAAATCACTAAAAGCGCCGTAAGAATGATTTTGGTAATACCGTAAACAAACTTCCATTTCCAGTTGGGAGCGCCTATTTTTTTCGCTTCAACCGCGCGCAGTATATCAATCAGTCCCGTGAACGCGTAAGCGGCTGTCAGATAAAATACGACAATCACACTGTTCATAAACGCAATCGTGGAGGTGAACAGCGCGACGTCTATCACGATAATTGCCTGATACAGGCAAGATTTTCCACCCACCATATGGCGTGACATTGTCAGGTAAAACCACAGCAAACGAAATCCGTAAACAAGCATGGATATACTCAAAATCCCCGTAACAATCGAATACCCTTCCTTGGGTACCAAATACAGAAAAAGGGCAACCAGCAGAAATAGAATGCCGGTCAATAAGCTTTTAATTCGCTGAAAATAGCTCATTTCTTTCCCTCCTTTATCGTTCTTGCTAACCGAATACCTCTGCGGACATATTCAATCGAACGACCGGCAAGCTTGTTGCCGGATGCAAAAATTTGGTTGGTCACCATGCTCTTTTGCGCCAGCGCCGCAAGAATAAAGGAACCGAGAAATGTGTTGTCTTTTTTATCGGCTTCGGCGGATAAATACTCTTGTTGTACAGCTTCCATGTCAAATGGCTTGATTGTTTTTCCGGAAAGACGCTCGCCCAGTGCTCTCCAGTCATCACTTGCGTCTAACTGTTGTTTTTCAAGAATATCATGCAAATCTTTCTCGATACCGGCGACTGCTTTCCAGTCGTATTTTTTCAGTTCAAAATCCGTATGCACGCCTCGCAGATACTTCATGGCATAGATCATTTGTGCAAACGCGTACCGGTAATCGGAGGGATTATCCTTTACATATTCTTTGTAATTGCCCCATGCCGGTAGATATTGATAGCGGATAAAGCAGTAATCCGGCAAATGACCGGCTCTGCCGTGACCGAGATTCATAATGGATTTTTCGCTGTTGGAATACAGGCTGCAGGTGTAGATGCCGCGCTCCAAATCATCCGGAGCCGAAGGACTGTGACGGAAGGTTAACATTCGTTCGGAAAAACCGTTTCCTTCGGGAATCAGCTCAACAAATTCGTTATATGGATTGTTGATAACCAAAGAAGGTGTTCCGGCAAAATGCCGGTGTGCCCATGTATCAGCGAGTACGTGCATGGCAATACCGGCCGCTTCCAAGCTTTTGCCCTTGGCGAGTTTGACGGTTTGCTTTAACAACTTGCCGTTTGGCTGGCAAATCAGTCTGTATTTTGCTTTATATCGCTTGGAAGTACGCTGCGGAGGTTCAGCGGATAAGTCATAGGGAAGGAAATGGAAGGATGACCAGATACGTGTGATATCCTGCAAACCGGATGTATCAGTATGGGCGTCCATCAGCTCCAGCTTGAGCTGTGTTGTTGCGGCGCTTTGAGGCGCTTTCAGCTTTGACAGCAACGTCCTGCTGCATGAATCCGTAAAAACATCTGCGGCGGAGATGACCAAGCTGTCTTGGTGAGAATACCCCGCTAAGACCGCCGCGCAATAAGTAGCGTAATAATGAAAATCCGAATTCACTGATTCTTACCTTGTCCTTTCAGTTGAGCCTTTCGAAGCTTTCGCAATTTGACAGAGTACAGAAACACTTCTATCAAGAAAACCAAGGAAGTGATGTCAATAATGATTGTAACGATAACGTCAAAATAATTCTCATCTATCGCGAACAGCGTACCGCAATCCAATAAAATAAGGACAAAGTACCATATGACGAAGATGCCCGTCACAAGTAAATACCAAACGCTCTTATGTTTTCCTTTGCCCTCGCTCCGAGCGGAAAAGCCAATATAGCAGCGCAGTAAAAATTCAATGGCGGAAAAAATCCAGATAACGATATTCCCTAAAATTAACTGCTCGTCGCTGAGCGCTTTATCCAGTTCCGTGCCAAACAGAATAAACGATATGGCAAACTTGATAAATGTCCAGATGCCAAACAGAATAACACCTGTACCCAGCGTGATCAGATTTGTTTCCAGTTTTCGCTTTTGTGCTTCCATGCCAATACCTCTTAAGAAACCATCTAATTCTATTATACTGTTTTCAACTTAAAAATCAAGAGAGAACAGAATAGATTGCGCGATTCTTATATTCGCTCTTGAAAAGATGTTGTTTATATGGTATAATAACATAAATTATGCGATCATTCGAATTATTAATCGTATATTTTTACATCATAACAGGAGGGAATCATGAAATTATTCAGAAAAGCAATCAGCCTTGTACTCGCTGCGACGATGCTGACTGGCGTTGTCGGCATTACCGCATCCGCACAGACAACCTCGGAGGAAGCGGACAGCCCGTATTATAACGGCGTGTTCTACTATCGTCCGGGTACGGGTGAGTATCTTCCCGGAACCGACAGCGTAGATTATTATTCTTTCTCTGATGCCTTTTTTAAGACTTCCGGCAAAGAGTATAATCCTCATCTTGCAACACTGAGCATGGCGTTGGCAGAAGCATCTGTCAGCAGCACCCGCGAAGCCTTCGATGACGACGGCTATACAAAAAAGAACCGTGATGCCATTGCGTTCCTTGAGGACAATGGTTTCGGCGATATCGAAATCAACGAGGACTATCGCATAAAACCAACCAAGGACACGATGGGCGTCGGCTGTGCCCACAAAAAAATCACTGTCGGAGACAAGGAATACACCCTGCTCGTCATTATGCCGCGTAACGCCGGTTATGAGGCGGAATGGGGCAACAACTTTGTCCTTGGCGCGGACGGTGACGCTTACGGCTTCAACCGTTCCGCTGATATCTGCCTTGATTTTACCAAGGATTACATTGAAAAGCATCAGCTTACCGGCGATATCAAGGTCTGGTCTGTCGGCTACAGCCGCGGCGCTGCCGCTGTCAATCTGATTGGCAAAAAGCTGATTGATGAACCGGCGACCTATCTGGGGGATGCTGTCACACTTGACAGCGAAAACCTGTATGTCTACACCTTCGGAACCCCGTCTACGGCGGATGTTGATAACAACCCGCGCGATGAAAAATATGCCGGTATCTTTAATTCCTTTGAAAATACCGAGCTTGCCTCCGCTATGGCGCCTGCTGCGATGGGCTTTGAGCGTTACGGTACGGACAGAATGATCCTGAAGCCCGAGCGTTTTGACGATATGCTCGATAATCTTCTCATTACAAATGATTATATTCACGACACCTATGTCGCGAGCATCAGCTCCAGACATTATGTCCCCAAAAAGCTTGGTCTTTCCAACGGCTCTTTTGGCATGATTGATGATCCGAATTCCTATATTCCTAATGATCCCGTTGTTTATCTCGAAGGTCTCGGTACTTATCTGAACCAAGTGGTCGGCGGCAGAGAGGAATTCGCGCGCACCTATGAGCAGCCCTTCTCGGATTTGTTCTCTTATTATGAGTCTCTGACCGGTGACAACAGCTCCGCTTTTGTTTCCGGCTTGACCTCTCACGAGGATACGCTGTATCTCGTTGCCGGACTGTACGCGTATTTCATGAAAACGAAGAGCAATGACAATGTGGTGATGTCCAGAGAAATTGCGCTTGCCAAGGCGAAGGAGCTTGCCGCTGTGACTGTCGGTGCGGATGGCGAAGAGAACCAGACCGGTATCGATGCCGCACTCATTGCCAAGGTTGCCGCTCAACTGACAGTTTATCTGCTGCAGGATCCCGAAACCATCAAAAAGGATGCCGCGACAAAACTCAGCGCCGTATTGACGGACGCGATGAGCGCAAGCGGCGCGACACAGGAGCAGATTGCCGCGGTTACTTCCGAGGAAGCATCAGAGGCGCTGGTACACTTAATTTCTCATCTCTTGCTCGGCAATATCTGGCAGAGTGATTCTGTTCGTCCCTTGTTAATTAATAACGAGCAGATGAAAAACGCCGCTACCTTGATTGGCAACGTCGCGAATCTCTTTGTTGACCATGCAAATGAAATTATCATGTCCTGGCTGAGAACCGAGGACAGCTACTTCACCGATTACGCTTCGCTGACTGACGCACAGCTTGCCGGCTATCGCAGAGTGTATATCAACGCGGATAACGCGAGTCTTAACGGTACGATTCTGGACAGCAATAATGAAATCATCGGCAAAATTGAAAACGGCGTCCTGACCTCTTCCACTGATCCGTGGGTAGGCTTCACCAGCACAGATGATGGTGGCTTCTTCCGTGTACCGCTTGATAAAGACTATACCATTCAGGTTTCTCCTTCTGAGGATGCTGCGGTTTCCGTTACAATCGGCGAGTATTATCCCTACGACGCGACAACTGCTGTTTGTCTGGAAACTGATGTCAACGCGACTGCTTCCGAAAAAGTATTTGTTACGCTGCCGGCTCTTGAGGAGGGTTATGCTATGCCCTCTGACGCGACGTATGCTGTTACTGTCAATAAAGGTTATATTCTCGGCGACGCTGACAGCGACGGTGACGTAACCATCTCGGATGTATCTTATATTCAAAAGTATATTGCAGAGCTGGAAACACCTGATTTTAACGAAAAGGCTGCCGATGTGAATGGCGACGGTTCCATTACTATTGATGACGCGACACTGATTCAGCAGTTTATCGCTGAAATGCCGGTTGATTATCCTATCGGAGTATAAACTGATAAAAAAGCACAGGCTTGCAGTTGTATAGCCTGTGCTTTTTCTTTGCGGTTTCTTTATTTTTTCGGTGTTGCGGCTATTGAAAAAATTTCAGATTCAGTGTATGATGAAGATAAATCTCTTATCCTGACGAGGTGACCGGAATGAAATCAAACGACAAAATGTACAAAGTCGATTATTGCGGCGAAAAATTCGCCTATAGAAACGCAAAGGATACATATGCGGCAGGGGAAAGGGTAGAGCTGTATTATTTCATGCTTGCTACCGATACGGATTATTCCTTTTCGCTGGAAGGCGCTGCGCTGTCATTGGATTATCATGCCTCCCGTGGATACATCCTTCGCTTTACCATGCCTGATCACGATGTCGTACTGCGCTGCCGCAAGCGAAATACGATGCTCAGACAGATACCTGACGAGGAAGTGTAAAACGATATGGCAAAGAACATACGCCTTTCACAGTATGAAAAAATGACACAAACACCTGTCAGCAGATTGATTCTCAGGTTATCTGTGCCTACTATCATCAGTATGATGATTACCAATGTGTATAATCTCGTCGATACCGCCTTTGTCGGACAAATCGGAAACGCCGCCAGCGGTGCGGTTGGAATTGTATTTGGTTTTATGGCGGTTTTGCAAGCGGTCGGATTCATGTTCGGCAACGGATCAGGCAGTATGATTGCCCGTTTTCTCGGCGCAAAAGAAAAAGTTAGCGCTTCGCAGGTGGCTTCCACCGGCTTTTTTGCCTCGCTCATTTGCGGTACGATTGTTGCCGCCTGCAGTGCGGCTGTTTTGAATCCCTTGGTGATGCTTCTTGGAAGTACGGAAACAATTGCGCCCTTCGCGAAAACCTACATCGGCTATATTCTTGTTGCCGCTCCGTTTATCACCGCAAGCTTTACTTTGAATAATCTGCTGCGATATGAGGGCAAGGCGATGCTTGGGATGATAGGCTTAACAGTCGGCGCGGTGCTGAATATCATCGGAGATCCGATATTGATGTTCGGCTTGCGTATGGGAATTGCCGGCGCCGGCTTATCCACCTGTATTTCTCAGATTATCGGCTTCTTTGTACTGTTATCCATGTTTTTGTTTCACGGCACACAATGTCGTCTGTCTGTACATCTGATAACCCCAAAATATTTGCCCGAAATCTTCGCTACCGGACTTCCCAGTCTTTTGCGTCAGGGATTGAATTCGCTGAGCACGGTTTTGCTGAACAACTGCGCTTCCGTTTACGGCGATCCCGCAGTTGCTGCCATGAGCATCGTATCGCGCGTTATCTTTTTTACGTTCTCCTTTGCGCTCGGCGTAGGACAAGGCTTTCAGCCTGTGTGTGGCTTTAACTTTGGTGCGAAGAAATATAATCGAGTAAAGTCGTCTTTCCTGTTTTCCGTCATTTTAGCGGAGGTGATTGTGGCAATCACTTCTGTTGGTTTGCTTTTGTTTCCCAACGAAATAATTCGTGTGTTTCGTGACGATGCCACTGTTGTGGAGATTGGCAGCCGCGCGTTATTTTTGCAGGGCATCGCCCAGATTTTTCTGCCCTTTTGTATGGTCACGGAAATGCTGCTGCAAAGCACAGGCAAAAAGCTGGGGGCTTCGTTTTTGTCGACACTCCGCAACGGGTTATTCTTTATGCCGCTCCTGCTGATTTTATCACAGATACGCGGACTCAGCGGTATTCAGGAAGCACAGCCGTTGGCTGTAGTATGCGCAACGATTCCATCTGTTCTGTTGGCAGTTCGTTTTTTCAAGACAATCAAACGCAACACATAAAAAGCGCGTAGCCGGTACGCACCGGTTACGCGCTGAAAACTTAAGTTACGTTATTTCTTGCTGTTTCCGATAAGCTGAATCAACAGCTGCAGTACCTTGACATAAATCCAAAGAACCGTGAAAGCCAAACCGAATGCGGCTGACCACTCATATCTGGCAGGAAGCTTATTTTCCACCACATAATCAATGGTTGTAAAGTCTGAAATCAGAAACAGGCTGGCGATAATGATTGACAGAACCGTCAGTCCCAGCGAAATCCAGAAGTTGCCCAATACCATCATCACAAACGGTCTTGTGAAAGGAATCAGATAACCGATGAAGCTGAAAATCGAAACGGCAATCATTGTTGCAAACAGAGTAAACATCACCATATGGAATTTTTTTGATACGCGGATGACGCCGGTAGAGTAAAGAATTCCCATTACCAGAACGATGGCAACGGTAATGACAAGCGCCAAAAGTCCGAGATATTCAAATCCCTTGAGCACAGTGAAAACAAGGAAGGAGATGATGAAGCCCTGGCAGAAGGAATAGATGGCTCCGGTAATCGGAATCGTCTTTTGCGCAAAGGCGGCGATAATTTGTGTGATGATAGCGAGAATGGTTGCGCCGACAAAGAAACCGAGCTGCAAGCCGGAAGCGCTTACCTGGAATCCTTTGTAGTTAAAATTCAACAAGGTTGCCTGGCTGGAGAACAGGCTGGCGTTCAGTACCAGATATACCATAATGCCCGCTACTGTCATTAACAGGAAAAACGCTGTTTTAATGGTGATTCTGCCGTAACCCGCGGCTTTTCCGTCAACTGCGGTTTCCTGCACACGTGTCAGTCTGTTCATCACCGGATTGGAACGCAGAAAAGATTTTCTTTTCGTTGCGTTGGTGCCATTTGATTGATTCATATATTCCTCCGATTCCGCACAGATACATTTCTGTGCTGTAATAATATAATCATAGCAGATAATTGATGACAAATCAATAACAAATATTTGATATTTTTCATTTTTCTTGCAATATCATGACGGTTTATGATAGAATAGATGCATCAAGATTTTCCGGAGGGCTTTACATGACGGTCATAAAAATCAAACACAAAATTCCGTGGATTACATTTCTCGGCGCAACACTCATTCTGCTTGGTGGCATTGTCATGTTCTTTTTACCAAGTGAAGTGGTCGAATTCGCGCTTTTATTTGCTGTCATCGGTATATTGTTTGTGTACGGTATTGTGCGGCTGGTGCAAGCTGTCAGTGAAAACAAATGGGTAGAGGGAATACTCGCGGTTTATGTTTGCTGGACAATCGCGTGGATACTGATGTACCTCGATTACAAGATAGAGACGGTAGCGGTTTTGCCGAGTCTGATTGTCGGTATTGTGTCGCTGCTGCTTGGCATTTTGCGTCTGATGATTTGCGTGAATAGTATCCTCAATCGCTTTCGCGGCGCGGTACGAAACGGTATCTCCGGCTTTTTCTGCTTGCTTTTCGGTATCCTTTTAGTGATTAACCCGATTCAGAATTTTTCCATTCTCGCTCTGGTAGCAAGCTTTTATATGATTTTCTACGCTGTGACCATGTACGGCGATGCTTTCGCGGCAATTTTTCAAACCGATTTGAACGCGAACCGCCGGAAAAGAAGAACGCATTTTGCGGCGCCGAATCTGCTGAACGCCATCAAACCATCCAGCATGATTTCGGAAATTAACCAACAGATTGAACGCGGCAAGCTGAAGAGCGGAAAAATTGTGGAAGAAAAAGAGCAGACGCAGTTTGACCACACCAATATCGAAATCATGGTGCATCTGACCACACAGGGACCTAATAAATTTGGCCATGTCGATATTGCTATCGGGGATACCGTTTATTCCTATGGTACCTATGATGAATCCAAGGTTAAGTTTATGGGTTTTGTCGCGCAGGGCTCCTTTATCGCTATCCCGAAGCTGCCGTATCTGAGATACTGTCTGGATGTTCAGAAAAAATACGTTATCGGTTTTGGCGCCTGCCTTTCCGATGTGCAGCTAAAAACCGTGACTGACCGGCTGGAAACCTTTATGGCTAATGACTGTGAGCCGATTGTCAGCGAGTACGAACACGCTGTCAAAGAAGGCAGAGACGGTGCGGATTATAATGACCGTATCAGTGTATTTGTAAGGGATTATAAATGCAAGGTTTACTCGGTTGTCAGCGGACCATATAAGCGATATTTCGGCATCAATATCAACTGTGTTCAGTTTGCGGACTGGTTGCTGAGTGATTCCGGAATCGACGCCATTTCTTTCAGCGGAATCCGTACACCCGGCGCGTATTATTCTATGCTGAACAATATGTTTCACCGTAAAAATACCCGCGTCATCCGCAAAACCTCCTATATTTTCTCTAAGGATATTGATGCGCAGGAGTAAGGTGATTGGTAAATGTACAGACTGGCTTTTTTGGGCGCCGCAATTCTGCTGTTTGGTGTGACGGTTTTTAATTACTACCAATATCCTAAGCGTTGGCGGAATAAAAAATGGTTTCGCATTTTGTTAAAGATATTTCATATTCTCGGTATGACATCTTTGGCGCTTGTGTTCACTATGTATCGCTATTTGCCCTATGAATGGCTCAAGTGGACGGTTTCTCGCTGGGCGTCATTGTATTTCTATATGACGCTGTTGATTGCGTTCGGATTCTTGGTACGTATGGCAGTGGTTGGTATCTACCGCCTGATAATGAAGATAAGAAAACTGGATATCAAGGACAGACCGGTTCGTAAAATTGCCGATAAACGCACACATTCCTTTGCTTTCTTTGTCATCGCGTTTATCATTGCCACCACTGGCTTTGTCAATATCGGTATTTTACGCGCCACATCATACGACGTCCGTATTCATAAAAACAGTGTCAATGATCATTTGACAGTTGCTTTGATCGCCGATGTACACGCCGGAGCCGGTACATGGCGCATGACCTATGCGGATTTGACGCGCAAGCTGCAGGATACACAGTGCGATGTGCTGCTGATTGCCGGCGATGTGTTTGACGAAACCACTTCGGATGAATATATCCGGTATTTCACAGAAGCGCTGAAAACAGTCAAGCCCAAATACGGTAAGTTTTTCGTCTATGGCAACCATGATGATTACCACGAGGACTGGGCAGCGGATGTTATACGGGCTATGGATGTCACTGTGTTGAAGGACGAAATGGTTACTATTGCCGGCGACGTGCAGCTGATTGGCAGACTTGACCCCATTGACAATCGCATGGAGCTGGATGAGCTGTTTGATACGCTTCCTTTGGATACCGAAAAACCAATTTTGATGCTAACGCATCGTCCGAAAGAGTTCCGGAAAATGAGCGAAGAAGGCTGTGACTTAGTGACGGCGGGACATACGCATGGTTATAATATTCCTGACGCGCCGTTGATTTCGATGCTAAACGATGTTGTCTACGGTATGCGGACATACGGTGATATGACTGCGGTGGTCACCTCAGGCGTTTCCGCGTGGGGATTTCACTATAAATTTCCGGCAATCAGCGAGGTTGTCACCATTCATTTATCTTTTGATTAGTAATAGTTTATAAGAAGGAGTCATTACATATGCAATTTCCAAACGCGTCGCTTGGTATCAAGAAAATATTTATTGCTAATATCTTTGGCGTAGTGTTCACTTTCCTGACAATTCCCATTATTATCGCTGCGGTTGCTTTTAATGCGGCAGCCGATGAGGGAGCGCTTCTCAATATAAATGATACTGCTATCACAGGAACGGCCATTGTCTTTTTTATTTGCGGATTTATCATCACCGTGCTGGCGGTCGTATCCTGTATTCTGAATCTTGTCGGCGCAGCAAAAGCGTCAAAGGATGAACCATCATTCAGATCTGCTCTCGTTGCTGTTGTGATTGCGCTGGTCGCAATACTTGTTTCCTCTATATTCAGTTTGCCTGCTATTTCGAATCAGTTTATTTCAACGATTGCAACCTCTGTATCTGATATTGCCAACTTGTGCTTTACGTTGTATATTATCCAAGGTATCTGTAATCTTGCCAAGCAGCTTAGCAATGATGTGATGGCACGCAGAGGCATTACTATCTTTAAAATCATTTTGGCGTCAGTTCTGCTCAAAATGCTCACACAGATGGCTGCCGTCTTTTTCGTTGATAATACGACTGCCGCTTTGATTTTCGTTTGTCTGAGAGTGGTCGCCAATCTCCTCGATATGGTACAATTTATTATGTTTATCGTCTATCTCGGTAAAGCCAAAAAGATGCTGCATACTTAATGACAAAAAAAGACCGGAGTCTCATGAGACTTCCGGTTTTTTGTTATAACAATCGGCTGAGAATAGTGTTGGAAATCAGATATCCCTTTGGTGTAAAGGCAACATGGTTTTTGTCCGCAACCATATATCCTGCTTTTGCAAATTGTTCAGCTTGCTTCATAAAGGAATCGGCGATAGGATGATGAAACCGCTGTTCGAATTCACTGAAAACCAGCCCGCGGTTTAACCGCAGGGAAAGCATGATATATTCTTCTTCATCTCCGCCGCTGCCGTCTTGAATCAGAATATTGTTTTGAAATTCCGTCAGGTTTCTGCTGTAAAAGAATCGTTTACCCTCAAAAAACGAGTGCGCCGAAGGTCCGATGCCAATATATTCGCGGCATTTCCAGTACGCTGTATTATGACGACTTTCAAAGCCCTTCTGAGCAAAATTTGAAATTTCATATTGAAGATATCCCGACGCTTCCAATTCTTGTACCGCATAGAGATATAAATCCGCTTGTTCATCCTCGTCTGCAATCGGCAGCAGACCGCGCTGATAAAAGAAGGGTGTGCCTTCTTCAATTTTCAGCAAATAGGCTGAAATATGCTTTACATCGCATGAAGCGCAGAACGCAATCGAAGCTTTCAGGCTTTCCTTCGTCTGATAGGGGATTCCTATCATCAAATCGAGAGAAATGTTCTCGATACCGGCTTTTTGTGCCAGCGTTACGGTTTGCTTTGCTTCTTCGGCGGTGTGGATTCTGCCAAGCGATTCCAGTTCTTTGGGTACTGCTGATTGCATTCCGACGGAAACGCGGTTAAAGCCATATGCAGACAGTTCCTTAAAATCAAGCCATTTTCCGCTTTCCGGATTTACCTCCAACGTCACTTCCGCGTGGTCATATAGCCGGAAACATTGCCTGATATGACTGAGCAAGCCGACTAATCTCTTTGTGCCGAGAATGCTCGGTGTGCCGCCGCCGAAATAAATGGTCGCGACTGGACGATTTGTTTTGTTTGCCCAAGAGGTAATTCTTGATTTCAGCACGGCGAGATAAGCATCATAATCCGCTTCGGTGGCTTTGCCGCTGAAAAAATCACAATAAGGACATTTTTTTCTGCAAAAAGGGATATGAATATATAACCCGATAGCATCTGTCATTCGGTTCACCCTTTATACTATATATAGTTTTTGAGGCAGAAGCATTGCTGCTCCTGCCTCAAAAGTTGGAAGGTATATGAAAAGATAGGAATAATTTTTTTAACAATCTTATATTACAATAATTTAACATTTTTGTCAAGGTTTTGTAGCGAAATAATTGAAAATTTATTGAAAAAAGATTTTTCGATAGAAATCCTGTCAGAACAGTTGACATTCATAGTATAGAAATTGTAAAATAATAAGATGTAAACCCCACCGAAAGGATTGACGATATGAGCTCTTACAGAGAAGAGATTACCAAACGAAGAACGTTCGCGATTATTTCTCACCCTGACGCCGGTAAAACAACGCTGACTGAAAAACTGCTGCTCTACGGAGGCGCTATTAACCTTGCCGGCTCTGTTAAGGGAAAGAGGACTGCTAAACACGCGGTATCTGACTGGATGGAAATTGAAAAGCAGAGAGGTATTTCTGTTACCTCCTCGGTTTTGCAGTTCAAATACGGCGGCTACTGTATCAATATTCTTGATACCCCCGGACATGAGGATTTCTCCGAGGACACTTACCGAACGTTGATGGCGGCAGATTCCGCTGTTATGGTAATCGACGCTTCCAAGGGTGTCGAAAAGCAGACTATCAAGCTGTTTAAGGTTTGCGTGATGCGTAATATTCCGATTATTACCTTTATCAACAAGATGGACAGAGACGCGCGGAATTCTTTTGATTTGCTTGAGGACATCGAAAATGTTCTCGGTATTCATACCTATCCTGTTAACTGGCCAATCGGTTCCGGTAAAGAGTTCAAAGGTGTTTTTGACCGCAATACTCAGAAAATTCTGGCGTTTACCGCGAATAACGGTCAAAAGGAAGTGGAGAAGAACGAATACGCTTTGGACGATCCCGCGCTTGATGATGTGCTTGGTCCGTATTTAAAAGCGGATTTCTTTGATGAAATTGAACTGCTGGACGGTGCCGGAGACGCGTTCGATTTAGATGCTGTCCGCAACGGTCAGCTCACGCCTGTGTTTTTTGGTTCAGCCTTGACGAATTTTGGTGTAGAGCCGTTTTTGGAACAGTTCTTACAGCTGACAACCTCTCCGCTCTCCAGGGAAACTGTCAGTGAAAAGGTCGATCCGATGAGCGAGGACTTTTCCGCCTTTGTCTTTAAGATTCAGGCGAATATGAACAAGGCGCATCGTGACAGAATCGCCTTTATGCGCATTTGCAGCGGCAAATTTGAGAAAAACATGGAGGTTTTCCATGTGCAGGGCAATAAAAAAATGCGTCTGTCTCAGCCGCAGCAAATCATGGCACAGGAACGTGAAATCGTAGAAGAGGCATATGCCGGCGATATTATCGGTGTGTTCGATCCCGGTATTTTTTCTATCGGCGATACTATCTGTTCCGCAAATCACAAGGTACAGTTCAAGGGAATTCCTACCTTCGCGCCGGAGCACTTTATGCGGGTCCGTCAAAAGGACACCATGAAGCGCAAACAGTTTATCAAGGGTACCGGACAGATTGCACAGGAAGGCGCCATTCAGATTTTTCAGGAACTTGACGCCGGTATGGAAGAGGTCATCGTCGGTGTTGTCGGCGTTCTGCAGTTTGATGTGCTCAAATATCGTCTCGAAAACGAGTATAACGTTGACATTATTATGGAATCTCTCCCATATGAATATATCCGCTGGATTGTCAACGAGGATGTCGATCCCAAAGCCTTGGATCTCGCCTCTGATACCAAGCGGATTCAGGACTTGAAAGGCAACCACCTGCTCTTGTTTACCAGCTTGTGGAGCATTGATTGGGCGTTGGATCATAACAAAGGTCTTGAACTGCGCGAATTCGGTACCAACTAATGTATGACGAGTTAAAGGCCTATGCGGAGAGCGATGTCTATCCGTTTCATATGCCCGGTCATAAGCGGCATTTTGCGGATGACGGTTTACCGTATACTATAGATGTAACGGAAATAGACGGCTTTGACAATCTCCACCATCCGAGCGGCATGATTCAGGAAACGGAACAACGTGCCGCTTACCTGTATCACGCGAAAAGAGCTTTTTTGCTTGTCAACGGCGCCACCGGCGGGATTTTTGCCGCGATGAAGGCGGCAACCAAACGCGGCGATAAAATAATCATCGCGCGTAATTGTCACACCTCAGTATATCGCGCCGCGGAATTACTTGGGTTGAAACCGAGCTACATTGTGCCGGATCCGCCAAAGGGCGACAGAGAGTATGATTGCTACGGCGGAGTGAATCCTTTGGCTCTTGATATGATGCTGCAAAGCCACGCGGACGTTCGTATGGTTGTCATTACCTCACCGACCTATGAAGGCATTTGTTCGGATATCAAAACGATTGCGTTAATTTGCCGCCATCATCATGTGAAGCTGTTGGTTGACGCTGCGCACGGTGCGCATTTTCCGTTTCATCAGGCTTTCCCTCCGTCCGCTATGGATTGCGCGGCGGACTATTGTGTTGTCAGCTTGCATAAGACTTTGCCGGCGCTGACGCAAACCGCGTTACTATTGACAAACGATGACGAGTCTGTTCCGCTGCTGCAGTCGGCACTGACCTTTTTTCAGACGAGCAGCCCATCATATGTGCTGATGAGCAGTATTGACACTTGTCTGCGCTACGTGGAAACACACACAGACGCATTTGAGCTTTACGTCACCCGGCTGCGTCAATTGGAGAAGGAGCTTTCCGGAATGCATCATCTCCGTCTGTTGTTTCATGACAGTGAAGAAAAGATGGCGAACGTTGTGTATTATGATATTTCTAAATTGGTCATCTCTACTTACGGGACCGCTTTAACCGGTGTGGAGCTCGCTAATATTCTTAGAAAGAATTATAAGATTGAAGTTGAAATGGCAGCGTTGCATTATATCATTGCGATGACGTCTGTTTGTGATACGAGCAAGGGATTTGAACGACTGCGTGACGCATTGCTGTCGATTGACCGGCAATGCGCTGATGCTGACAAAAAATCGGAGCTGACCATCCCACTGACCTTGCCTGAATGTCGCGTGTACGCCTGTGATATGATGGACGGTCAAGAGGTGCCGATGCCTCAAGCAATCGGAATGACCGCGGCGGAAGATGTATTAGCATACCCGCCGGGAATTCCGCTGATTGTCAAGGGAGAGGTCATTGATGAAGGGCTGCTTTTGTTGATTCGAAAGCTCGAAAAAAACGGTGTAAATATTATTTTCAGCGG
This sequence comes from Ruminococcus sp., assembly GCA_017471345.1. Classification (GTDB taxonomy): domain Bacteria; phylum Bacillota; class Clostridia; order Oscillospirales; family Acutalibacteraceae; genus Ruminococcoides. The sequence continues at coordinate 10,511 of JAFUUV010000038.1, read as the reverse complement.
AAATTCGGCGACGGATTCTATTTCGGTTGCAGATTTGTAATTGACAAAATCGGCTCTATATGGTAAGATGAATATAGATTGAAAAAGGAGTTTGATTGCAATGAAAAGAATTAAAACCATTGATACTCGCGACTTAAAGAAGAGCGTACAGACCGGCGGTTGCGGTGAGTGCCAGACTTCCTGCCAGTCCGCTTGCAAGACTTCCTGCGGTGTTGCTAACCAGCAGTGCGAGAAGTGCAGCGAGAAGAAATAATGATGATGTAATTGAAGGATGTACGCCGTTACAGTATTAAGTAACGGCTTTCCTTTTGTCAGGAGTTTTGTATGATACACCAGTATAAGCTGAATGGATATAATATTGTTCTTGATGTTTACAGCGGCAGTGTTCACGTGGTGGACGACCTCGCCTATGATGTCATCGAACGCTATCAGCAGCAGGGCAGGGAAGACCTGATTGCCGATTTGCTGCAAAAATACGCTGATACTCCGGAAGTGACAGCGGAAGAAATCGGAGAATGTATAGATGATGTCGCAGAACTGGAGGCATCCGGAAAGCTTTTTTCCTCCGATCAGTATGAGAATATCGCCTTTGATTTTAAGAAACGCAATACCGTTATCAAGGCGTTATGTCTGCATATCGCGCATACCTGCAACCTCAATTGCGACTATTGCTTTGCCAGTCAGGGCAAGTATCACGGCGAGCGCGCCTTGATGTCGTTGGAAGTCGGCAAAAGAGCGATTGACTTTTTGATAGAAAACTCCGGCAGCCGCGTCAATTTAGAGGTGGATTTCTTCGGCGGTGAACCGCTGATGAATTTTGATGTTGTCAAAGAGATTGTTGCCTACGCCAGAAGTATTGAGAAGCAGCATCACAAAAATTTTCGTTTCACACTGACCACCAACGGTATGCTGATTGATGACGATGTTATCGAGTTTGCCAACAGGGAATGTCACAATGTTGTTCTCAGCCTTGATGGCAGGCAGGAGGTGCATGACCGCCTGCGTAAAACCAACAACGGAAAGGGCAGCTATGAAATTATTGTCCCGAAGTTTCAGGAGTTTGTTAAACGCCGCGGCAATAAGGGCTACTATATTCGCGGCACCTTTACGCATCACAACACGGACTTTACCAACGATATTTTTCATATGGCAGACCTCGGTTTTACCGAGCTGTCCATGGAACCGGTAGTTTGTCCGCCGGATGATCCTTACGCGTTGACTTATGATGATTTGCCGGTTCTGTTTGAGCAATATGAGATTCTTGCCAAGGATATGATACGACGGGAAAAAGAAGGCGCGCCAATCACATTCTATCACTACATGATTGACCTGACCGGTGGTCCCTGCATCTATAAGCGCGTGTCCGGATGCGGTTCGGGTACCGAATATATGGCGGTAACACCGTGGGGCGATTTGTATCCCTGTCATCAGTTTGTCGGAGATGAAGCGTATTGTCTCGGAAACATTTGGAATGGCGTCGAAAATCACGCTGTTCAGGATGAATTCAAGCTGTGCAACGCGTATGCGCGTCCGGAGTGTAAGGATTGTTGGGCGAAGCTGTACTGCAGCGGCGGATGCGCCGCGAACGCCTACCACGCCGCCGGCTCTATCACCGGCATTTACAAATATGGCTGCGAGCTTTTCAAAAAACGCATGGAATGTGCTATTATGATGAAGGTTGCCTTAGCCGAATAAATACAGATTAAAAAGAGCTGTCGCCGGACAGCTCTTTTTTTATGCCGAAAACGGGGTAGGGAAGAGGCTATACCACAAAACGCTCTATCCCTAAAATATAATCGGCGGAAACCCGATATAAGCAACAAAGTGTTATCAGATGCTTAATCGGCAGTTCGCGCTTGCCGTTTTCATATTTGCTATATTGCTCTTGTCTTGTGTGCAAAATATACGCAATCTGTTCCTGTGTGTATCCGTTTTGAATACGTAACTCCTTCAAGCGTTTACAATAATCCATGGCAGACTCCTTATACAAATAGTAATATTTATGTTTCAACATTATTATAACACGTTAATATGTCCAAATGCAACTATTTTTGATGTGTATAGTTGTGTGGAAACCGCGGTTCTGAATGATACAAAATATTTTCTGAATGTGGAAAAAGCATATCCTTCACTCAAAAACGCATAAAATTGACTATAAATCAGGGAAAAGAGGAGTAAAATGGCAGAAATATTCGATAAATATGAATATTTAATAAAAAAACTTGCAAAAAACTCTTGCATTATTGAAAGCAATGGTGTATTATAGAAACGTTGATGAAAGAAATCATCTATACTCTTGCAAATGATTTCTTTCCACATCGTTCTTGTTTATAATTTCATATTTTATTAAGGAGGACTTCATTATGTCTTATGTAAGCGAACAACTCGAAAAGCTGAAAGCAAAGAACGCAAACGAGCCTGAGTTTATTCAGGCAGCTACCGAGGTTCTGACTTCTCTGGAGCCTGTATTTGAGCAGAACCCCAAGTATGAGGAGAACGCGATTCTCGAAAGAATCACCGAGCCTGAAAGAGTGATCATGTTCAGAGTTCCCTGGATTGACGACAACGGTAAGGTTCAGGTCAACCGCGGCTTCCGCGTTCAGTTCAACAGCGCCATCGGTCCGTACAAGGGCGGCCTCAGACTGCATCCTTCTGTCAATCTCGGCGTTATTAAATTCCTTGGTTTTGAGCAGATTTTCAAGAATTCTCTCACCGGTCTGCCCATCGGCGGCGGCAAGGGTGGTTCTGACTTTGATCCCAAGGGCAAGAGCGATAATGAGGTTATGCGTTTCTGCCAGAGCTTCATGACAGAGCTTTGTAAGCACATCGGTGCGGACACTGACGTTCCCGCAGGTGATATCGGTACCGGCGCCCGTGAAATCGGTTATATGTTTGGTCAGTACAAGAGAATCAGAAATGTATACGAAGGTGTGCTCACCGGTAAAGGCCTCAATTGGGGCGGTTCTTTGGCGCGTACAGAGGCTACCGGTTATGGTCTGCTGTATCTCACAGATGCGATGCTGAAGGATCACGGCAAGAGCCTGGACGGCGCAGTTGTCTGCATCTCCGGTTCCGGTAATGTGGCTACCTATGCTACCGAAAAAGCTACACAGCTTGGCGCCAAGGTTGTCACTCTGTCTGATTCTACCGGTTGGGTATATGATGAAGAAGGCATTGATCTTGATGCTGTCAAGGAAATCAAGCAGGTCAGAAGAGGCAGACTTTCTGAGTACAAGAACTACAGACCTAACGCGCAGTACACCGAAGGTAAGTTTGATTGGTCTGTTAAGTGCGATGTGGCGCTTCCCTGTGCTACTCAGAACGAGCTGAACGAAGAGGATGCCAAGAGATTGATTGCAAACGGCTGCTACGCTGTTGCAGAGGGCGCGAATATGCCCACTACGCTGGAGGCTACCAAGCTGATTCAGGAAGCCGGTCTGCTGTTTGCTCCCGGTAAGGCTGCCAACGCCGGCGGTGTTGCAACCTCTGCACTCGAGATGAGCCAGAACTCTCAGAGACTTTCCTGGACCTTTGAGGAAGTAGACGCGAAGCTCAAGAACATCATGGAGACAATCTACAAGAATATTTCCGCTGCTGCAAAGAAGTACGGCTTCGCCGACAACTTTGTTGTCGGCGCTAATATCGCCGGTTTCGAAAAGGTTGCTGACGCAATGATTCAGCAGGGTGTTTGCTAATTCCATTTTTCTAAATTTTTCCATAATAACAGCAGTCAGGCTATCTTGTCTGACTGCTGCTATTTATATATTGACTTTTCCGTGCTATTCATTATAATTATAAGTATGAAAAAGATTATTTACAGATTGATTAAAATATCTGCTTTAGGCTTAGCGGTTTTAGCGACGCTTTTCCTCTTGCAGCGCTATATTTTGTGTCATCAGGATCATAATCGTTTGCGGTTGGACGGCTTCTATTTAGAGGAGAAGGACTCTCTGGATGTTGTTTTTACAGGTGCAAGTGAATCGTATTCTGATTTTTCTCCCGGCTTGGCATATGAGAAGTTCGGTTTTACCAGTTATCCCTACGCAAGCGCGTCCGTCACGGCAGGTGCTGCAGTGACGCAAATCAAGGAGATTCTCCGTACACAATCTCCGCAGTTGATTGTAATGGAAATCAACCCTTTTTTATATCCGGATGACAGCAATGAAAAAAATGAGGGCAGTATTCGCAACTATATTGATAATGTACCGCTGAATCAAAATAAAATTGATTATATCAAGAGCCTGAACACGGAAAATGAATTGGAATATTTTATTCCAGTCATTAAATATCACGATTGCTGGACAGAATATCCCGGCGGTATCAAATTTCTTGGCGCGCAGTTGATACAGGACTTTCGTGGGTACACTTTGCTGAAGGGCTACAAATCGAACACATTTTCGTGCAGCGAAGAAGGATACTTAAACAGTAGGTTAATTAATGATACAAAAGAAGTACCGCTGACTGCCGACAGTGAAACCAAACTGAAAGAGCTGCTGAAATTTCTCAATGACAATGATATCAAAAACGTCTTGTTTATCCGTGCGCCGCATTTAATACGGCAGAATGATTATGAGTGCTTTTGTATGGCAAATTACGCGGGAAACATCATCAAAGAATACGGTTTTGATTTTATCAATTTCGAACGCGATGAAGTTACCATGAATTATCCCGCGAGCGATTACTACAACATCCAGCATCTGAATATTTACGGATCGGAGAAATTCACAGAATATTTCGGTAGCATTCTGACAAAACAATACGGCGTACAGCAAACTGCCAAGACCGCCGCACAGCAGCAGCAATGGCAGAAAGCTTCGGCGTATTATCACGCGTTTTATCTTTGCTGTAAAGATAAAATGAATTCCGGTATCAATATGGAAATCAATGAGGACTTAATCGGAATAAACGAAATCAAGAAATATGAAACGAATGGATAAGGAAATCGGTCAATGACAGTAAACCCTTGAATATGCGTCTGTGAACGGTTTCCTTTATGACCCGCTCCCCTGAATTATACAAAATACTCATTTTGTATAATTTTATATATTTTTCAATTCCCTCTCTTTTATTTGGTGATTTATCTATGGCTGTTAATTTTCGCGATGAAGCGTTTCCTTTATTAAAAGAATATCTCTACTCCCTGCAAACGATTCTATCCAAATCGCTCAAAACGGTTGACGAGTATTTTATTGATCTGCGTACATTCTTTCGCTATTTAAAACTTAGGCGTGGTCTTGTCGGCACAGATGTTGATTTTGAGGATATTAAAATTGATGATATAGATTTGGCTATGATTAAAACTATCACGCTGGATGACGCGTATGAGTACATGGACTATCTACAGCGTGTGCGCGGCAATCAGGCGGCTGCTCGTGCGCGGAAGGTTTCCAGTTTGCGCGGTTTTTTTAAGTATCTGACACATAAAAAGCATTATCTGGACGTCAATCCTATTGAAGAGCTTGAAATGCCAAAAAAAAAGAAAGCTCTCCCTAAGTACCTGACGCTCGAACAAAGCATCGAGCTGTTGCAGGCGGTTGAAGGAGAATTTCGTGAGCGTGATTACGCAATATTAACCTTGTTTTTGAATTGCGGATTACGTGTTTCCGAGATGTCCGGATTGAATTATACGGATATTCGCAATGACAATACCCTTCGTGTGCTTGGCAAAGGCAATAAAGAACGCATTGTTTACCTAAACGCAGCGTGTATCTCCGCTATTCAGGATTATATGAAGGTTCGTCCCGTAGATGGTGTCAAGGATAAGACCGCGCTCTTTATCAGCCGTAACCATAACCGTATGTCTGTGAAAACGATTCAACACATGGTATATAAATATCTTGAAAAAATCGGTCTGAACGCTCAGGGATACTCCTGTCATAAGCTGCGGCATACTGCCGCGACACTGATGTACCAGCACGGCGGTGTTGATGTCAGAGTTCTTAAAGAAGTGCTTGGTCATGAAAATCTTGCTACGACCGAGATTTACACACATCTTAGCTCAGCACAGCTTAAAAACGCGGCGGATTTTAATCCTTTGGCAAAAATTAAGAAAAAAGATTGAGGAGACGTCTATAGCGTCTCCCCTTCTATTTTGTGCTTCTATAGATTTCCATATGAATCTGATGTTTCAGTAACAGTGGATCCTGATAACGAGAAAGCAGCTTTTGGTATTCCCGAGAAAAGCTGTTGATTTTTTCTGCCGGTAACGAAGCGCCGATACCGCGACAGGTCAAAACCCGACCGAGCCACGACTCTTTTGAAAACCGCAGAGTTGCGTTGTAGGAATGAATGGTTTCGATTTCAAAGCGGTCATTTGCCCATTCCGGAAAAGAGTAATGGTACGCCTGAAAGCCGCAGCCGTTCCAGCCTGGATTGTATTTGATAACTAACTGCTCCATCTCAGCAATCTTTTCGTCCTGATACGGCAGCCAATCCATAAAGATGCTGCAAAACAGACCGGATGGCTTCAAAACGCGTCGAATTTCCTCCGCAGCACGCTCCGCGTCGAAGTAGTGGAAGCACTGAACGGCGGTGATAACGTCAAAGCTGTTGTCATCAAATCCGGTATTTTCCGCGGGACATACCCGAAAATGAATGTTGTCCATTCCTCTGCGTTGTGCTTCCTTCTGTCCAAATCGCACTTGCTCTTCGGAAATATCTGTCGAAAAAAATATGGCGTTTGTATGATAAAGATTCATCGGTAATATCGCAGTACCGCTTCCTAAATCAAGAATTCTTTGCTCCGGTTTTCCGATACCGAATTGTATCAGTTTTTCATACATACTTTTGGGGTAGATATCACGAAACCGTGCGTATTGCGCGGAAGTATGGCTGAAATCGAACTCGTTACCTTGGTCAATGTCAAAACGTCTCATACAACTACTACTCCTCCTATGTCAGTTAACGGATGATTTCGGCATAATATTTCAATATTTGCGTGATAAGAAGCGATAAATGACTGGATGCGAGAGCTGTCCGGATGATGATTGACGCTGCCGAAAAAGTAAATTGTGTCGTTAATAGTTGCCGAACAACCGCCGATAAACCCGTAGGGATATCCGTCTAAACGAATATGACCATGGACAATACGCAGCACATCGACGCCGTATTGGCGCATGGCATTTTCAATGGAGCTGTCCGCTGTGATAACTGCGTTCTGATTAACCACTAAAGTTGAACAGCGCGTATATCCCTGATTGACATGGACAGGAGCGATGCCGTTCTCATGGCAATAATCCAATACCGTGTCATCAACCGCGTCAAGGTTGCCATATAATCGGTTGCCGAGATACAGACAATTCAGCCGCACGTTTGCGGGGTACTTCTTCCCCACTTTTCGTCGGCAGTTTTCGATAGAAAAAAGTCGGTCATTGATTTTCAACAGCTGCATATCCGCATGATATTGCTCGGGATGGTGAAATGTTGTAAACGGTTTTGTCGGAATCACCCGATGCCCCAATTGCTCCATCGCGCGAATAAACTCCGGATATTGTCCGCTCATATAAACGGTACTCATACAATAACCGCGTCAAACGCTTCGCGGATGTTCTTGACGCCAATCAACTTCGCGTCTGCGCATTGTACGCCCTTGAGGTTGTGAAATGGCAGAATAATGCGGTCAAAGCCCAACCGTACCGCTTCGTTAACCCTCAGCTGTGCCTGTGATACGGAGCGAATCTCTCCGGCAAGTCCGATTTCGCCGAATACCACTGCTTTCTCGTAGACAGGCTCGTCCTTCAGGCTGCTGATGAGCGCCATAGCGATAGAGAGATCTACGGCAGGCTCGTCCACACGCAATCCGCCGACGATGTTAATATATGTATCGCTGTTAGAAAAGTAATAACCGGCACGTTTTTCCAGTACAGCCAAAATCATGGAGAGGCGGTTGTAATCGTAGCCTGTTGCCATGCGTCGCGCGTTGCCATAACCGGACTGTGTGGCAAGTCCCTGCGTTTCTGCCAGTATCGGGCGAGATCCCTCCATTGTACACGTTACACAGGTGCCCGAAACATGATCCGGTCTGCCGGACAACAGCATGACAGAAGGATTTTCCACTTCCTTCAAGCCCTTATCCGTCATCTCAAAGACACCGATTTCGTTGGTAGAGCCATAGCGATTCTTAACCGCTCGCAAAATGCGGCAGCTCATCTGCTTGTCTCCTTCAAAATGCAGCACCGTATCAACAATATGCTCCAAAACCTTCGGACCGGCAATAGAGCCTTCCTTATTCACATGGCCGACCACGAACATCGGAATATCGAGCGATTTGGCGGTGCGCATCAAAAAGTTGGTACATTCCCGAACCTGCGTCACGCTGCCGGGAGAAGAGCTCAACTCCGAGAGATTCATGGTTTGAATTGAGTCAATCATCACCAAATCCGGTTTAATCGATTTGATTTGCTCGCAAACCACCTCGACGTCGGTTTCTGTCATGATATACAGATTGGGTGAATCCACATTTAGACGAATCGCGCGCAGCTTGAGCTGGCGCTTGGACTCCTCACCCGAAACATAAAGAATTTTCAGCGTATCACCGAGAAACTGACAAATCTGCATCAGTACCGTAGATTTACCGATACCCGGGTCGCCTCCCAGCAAAATCAGGCTGCCTTTGACTATTCCCCCGCCGAGCACACGGTTCAGCTCATGACAACCGGTATCATAACGGTGTTCGTCCTCGGTGGAGATATCGCGGATGGAAAAAGGCTGTGCGTAAGAAACACTGCGCTTTTTGGTGACGGAGGTTGTTTTTGCCGTTTCCTTGATTTCTTCATTCATGGTATTCCATTCGCCGCAGGACGGACATTTTCCCATCCATTTCGGCGATTCATATCCGCACTCCGAACAAATATAGACACTCTTAATTTTTGCCATTTTTTCACATCCTAATTTGTATGATAGTAGTCCAGAAATCCGGTGCTGATTGCAAAGGAAATCTGCTTCTGATATTCGTCTGTTTGCAGCATAGCGCATTCCTGCGGATTGGAAATAAATCCGCATTCTACGATAACAGCAGGCTGTTGTGTGTTTTTTAACAGATAGATATTCTTATCTGCAGGCTTGCTCATGCGCTCGTTATCCGGCTGCAGTTGTGCCTTTACCGAGTATTTGACCGCGTCCGCAAGTAAAAGACTTTTCTCATTATTGGGAGAATAAAAGACTTGTGTGCCATGCGAGGACGCGTTGGAAAACTGATTTTGATGTATACTGATAATGACATTTCTGTTATCCGCGTCAAACAGTTGCAGCCGGTTTTTCATATCACTGTTTTTGCGTTCACGGGTATTATTGCCGGCTGTGGCAAGATCGTTGTCATCGGTACGCGTCATTTCGGTTTCAAATCCAAAAAAATGCAGCAGGTCACGGAGCTTATAGGTGATATTCAGATTGATACCTTTTTCCGGTACACCGTCTGTGCCGACTGCGCCACCGTCAATGCCGCCGTGACCGGCATCCAAAACCAAACGCGGCATTGCTTTGTTCGGCATAGCTGATGTATGCAGCGAAATGCGTAACGCCGATGATACCATCAGCGCGATAAAAACCGATAAAAAGAATACAATTAAGAACAATGCGGCAAACCGTTTGATTCTCACTTCAACCACCTCAGTTACAGCATATGCGGTGTTGAATTGATTCTATGATTATTATACCGTATTTCCCTGTTTTTGGCAATAAAAAGTGAAATACATCTTGTCGAAAGGCTTAAAAGATGGTATAATAGCAGATAGTTAAAAAATTGACAAACGTATACAAAGGAGCATCGGTATGAAGAAACCCGGAAGAAATGATGTGTGTTGGTGCGGCAGCGGAAAAAAGTATAAAAAATGTCATATTGATTTTGATGAACGCATTGAAGAAATCGAGGCAGAGGGACATATTGTCCCCAATCACAGTATTATCAAAACAGCGGCGCAAATAGAAAAAATCAAGGAAAGCGCTGTTATCAATATTGCTGTGCTGGATTATGTTGCCGAACATATCAGAGCCGGTATTTCCACTGCTGAGATTGATCTTTGGGTTTATGATATTACCACTAAAATGGGCGGTATCCCCGCACCGCTGCATTACGAGGGATTTCCCAAAAGCGTCTGCACCTCTTTGAATAACGAGGTTTGCCATGGAATTCCTTCCGAGGAAATCATCTTGAAGGACGGGGATATTATCAACGTGGATTGCTCCACCAACCTCAACGGCTACTATTCCGATTCTTCCCGTATGTTCTGTATCGGAGAAGTCAGTCCCGAGAAAAAGGCGTTGGTTGACGCTGCCAAACAATCCTTGAGCGAAGGCTTGAAGGCTGTCAAGCCGTGGGGCTTCCTCGGCGATATGGGACAGGCGGTCAACGATTATGTCAAGAGTAAAGGGTATTCTGTTGTCAGAGAGGTCGGCGGTCACGGTATCGGTCTGGAGTTTCACGAGGATCCGTGGGTTAGCTATGTTTCCGAAAGAGGTACGGAAATGCTGATGGTACCGGGGATGATTTTCACTATCGAGCCGATGATTAATAT
>JAFUUV010000299.1 GCA_017471345.1 Ruminococcus sp. | reverse complement strand
CGGAAACTGATACATCAGGTTAAGACACTGCGCATCCGAGAAAAGTCCGTAGACTGCACCCTCTACCGGTGTTTCGCTGCCTTCCTCCGTTTTGTGAAGCTTGACAGTACCCTCACAATGGTTGGCAACCGTAACCGTTACAAATTCTTCGCCGCTCTCCAACGCCTTCTTATATGCGTCGGGAGATATCTCAAAATCAACCGGCTCAGGCTTAATGAATCTATCGGGGATGATATATTCTCCGCTCTGCCTTTTTCCCAATTCAGTCAGCGTATACCTGCCTTCGGGAAGCGTTAGCAAAACTGTTTTATCTGTCATCTGATACTCAATATCCGTCAGTCTTGAACCAAAGCTGGACGAATCACGCGTACCTTTTTCGGTTGTTACAACCGTATATTCCTCATGTGTGTCTTTATTGACGATTTTAAAATAATAGCCTGATGCTTTACTTCCGTCGTCAGTGAGCTTTTTGATTCTTAACGGGATTTTAAACACGTTTGTGTAAAAAGCAGTATCCATAAAAGGTTTATTGACGGATGACATATTTTCTCTGGCACTGAAAAGAAACTCAAAGCTTGACCTGAGAGGAGTATAAAAATCAGGCATTTGAGCGCTAACATTATCCGCAGGCTTTTTACCAAGCTCCGTAATCGTGTAATAGCCTGTCGGCACAAGATACGGAACATTACTGTAATCGAAATGCGCCAAAACATATTCGCTGATGGATTCGGTATATCCCAACGCGTTAGTCGGTCCGATGACAAACGAACGAACATGATACTGGTTATAGAACGTAGAGGTATCGGAAACCGAAACCTTGAAGTACCAGCCCTTTAAGTTATCAGAGGTGGATACAACGCCCCTGATGTTATCATCATCGGAAGTGTCAATTTCTGCCTGTGTACCAATCACCTTGCGGACACGAAAGTCACTGTTGAGCTTTGCGCTTTGTTTGACGCTGACATTGACGTTAAAGAACGCTGACGGCGGATCAATCGAGCCGCCCGAAACAACGTCCTGATACGAGGACGTGTACGCGAGGATTTTACCCTCATTCGTTGTCGGAACACCTGTTTTATCCGTTGACATGGTGGCTGTTGTCGCGGGGGTATTCAGCTTCGCATTGGAAGGCGTCAGTGTCAGTGTGTTTCCGTTCATTTTTGCGGTAACGGTAGCGTTGCCGACATTGACGGTCTTATTGTTGAACGCGCTGAAATTGCTGCTCAGTACACCGTTGGTGTCCGTCAGTGTGAGCGTTTCGTAATTCCACTTTTTCTCCACGTTGTTGTATACAGCGTTGAGGGTATAGGTGGGAGCACTATTTACAGTTCTTTGAGCAAAGGAAGGAATACTCCAATATTTTCCCATTGCATTTTCAATCCGATGATACGCTTCGGCAATATTTCCGTTATATCCATCCGCACAGTACATAGAAAGATATCCGTTTCCATTCAATTGGTACGGAGCGTATGCACTGCGTTCTCCATTTACAATCTCCCACACAATTAGCTGCGTCGCGATATAGCACTGGTCGGAATTGATGGACGTGTTACCCTTGATTGCGGAAAAGTTGCCTTCACGACCGTAGCAAAGAGCCGTGTTAATAGCCTGCTGTTGCGCGCGAGATAAATTTGCCCATGTACCGTAATTGGTGGTTTGTTCCAAAGCGGAGCCTGCGTTCAGCGGTTCGCCGGGCTGAATACAATAGGCTCTTGAACCTCCAACCCATATCATCAGCGCAGCTTCTCCGACATACTGCCGCGCCATCGCGCGACGGACATAAATCTGATTGCCGCCGGTATCGTAGCATCCCTCAAAATACGGATTGTAATATCCCGCAGCGACGGACGCGCCGTCTCTGAGCTTCTCGTACTCTGCTTTGGCGATATATCCGTTGTAGGATACCAATTCGCCTAATTCGTCGTTGGAAATGTATTCTCCGTAATTATCGGAAATAAAATCAGATTCCGAGCCGCCGATTTCCGCAGCGTTCGCAGTAAAACCGGCGACCGTAATTGACGTAAGCAACATAACAATCGCGACGGTCGCCGCTGTGATTCTTTTCAGATTCTTAATCAAATAATCCGCTCCTTTCCTGAGAATTATAAAAATCTGAATTTAAGCTAAGAAAGTGTTATCGGTCTGTCTCGAATACGATATCGTTTTTTCATCGTTCACCTCCGGTTTAAACGAAAAAAAGGCAGCCAAACTTTTGGTCTGACTGCCTGTGTAACGGATGAGTGGACAATTTGTCCAATAAAAAAGACAGAGTTTTTACGCTCTGTCTTGACATTTATGCTATTCAGATATATAATAAAACTACAGGGAAAACCGTGTAAAGCGGTTAGCCCCAAAACGTTATAAAACAATCAAAAATAATTGCTCAACATAGCTTTGGTCGGCTGTTGGGCGATTATTTTTTTGTGATAATCACAACGATAAGGAACACTGCAATCAGTGTGCCAAAGATGTATTCCACATTCTCACCACCTCCTGCGCTTTAGATTTGGCTTTCGCCATAATCCTGCGCGGAAGCACTCCGCACAGGCGCATTGGGTAAGGTGAGCTAACCGCCTTAACTTCCCTGTAGCCCCGAACCGACAACGGCACGGTACATAAGCCTTTCGGCATTATGGTTTGGGTTGAGAATTATTGTACCGCAATATACGGCATAAATCAATTATTTTAACGGATTTGTAATACTTTTCTCTGCATAGGACTTAACCATAGCAGAAATAAATACGGTATTCACCGTTACTTTGACGTTCATGATAACATCTGAAAGAAATTCTATAGATTTCTTCTCTTGTGATATAATTATCGGCATCTATAGCCGCGTAGAGTTCTCCTTCAA
>JAFUUV010000298.1 GCA_017471345.1 Ruminococcus sp. | reverse complement strand
CAATTTATCGCTGCGCTGCAACAAGAAAGAATCCCGTGGCACCAAGATTGGCAGGATACTTCCATGCCGCGCAATGCAGTAACCGGCAGAAGCTACAGAGGACTCAACTATTTCTGGTTAGCCATTATTTCACTGGACAGAGGGTATCACGATCCGCGCTGGTGTACCTTTAATCAGGCTAAAGATAAAGGATGGCATATTCGCAAAGGTGAGAAGGGAACGCGCGTTGAGTTTTGGTCAATGTATGATGTCAAAACGAAGAAGAAGCTCACGCCGTCTCAGGTACAGAAGCTGAGAGATACTCTTGACCCGGTTGATTTTCACGACCGGATAAAGCCTATTTCCAGTGTGTTCACCGTTTTTAACGCGGCGCAGATTGACGGTATCCCGGAACTCAAAGCGCAGTCACGTCAGAGATTCAGCACATCAGAGCTGATAGAAGCGCGTGACAGGCTTTTGAGAAACATGGAACTGGAATTCCGCGAGGGCGGCAATAACGCCTATTACAGTCCTTCGGGCGATTACATTCGTATGCCGCAGATAGAAATGTTTGACGGTGCGTATAGCTATATGTCAACCTTTCTGCATGAAGCCGGACACGCTACGGGTGCAGCGAAACGTCTGAACCGTGACTTGTCAGGCGGCTTTGGCAGCGAGAGCTACGCCAAAGAAGAACTCAGGGCAGAAATCGCGTCGGCTTTTACAGCATGTGCAACCGGTATAAACTATGAGCAGTCACCGACGATGGAAAACCATGCAGCCTATATTCAAAACTGGATAAAGGTGTTGCAGGACAATCCCAACGAGCTTTTCGCAGCGATTAAAGACGCGGAGAAAATTTCCGATTATCTTTTGGAAAAGGGCGAGTTTGTCGTCAATGAGCCGCCGGAGCTTGACAACTCAGAGGTTGATACCGTAGAGCCAACACAAGAAGGCTATCACTACCGTGAAATCACATTTGACGATTTTAACAAGCTGCGTGACGCAGGCTTTGATGTTGCCAGCAACTGCCGTCAGAGTACAAAGCAGCCGGATATAGTTATTCTGCGATACACCGAACAGCAGACGGCGCAGATTAACGCCGTTCTGCAACCGGTTAATGCTATAAAACGATAGGAGCAAATAAATGAAGCTAATACAAATCACACATGAGGATATTCCCTGTCCTCACTGCCAAAATATGACCGATAAAGGAGACTATGAATTTGGCGCAGATTTTCCGATCGTTGAATATGACGATTTATTTTACATCAGAAAAGAAAAATCCACCAACCGCTTTGACCTTGTATTTGAGGGAAAAGTGAACAATTCCTGCCGCATATATTTTTGCCCGATCTGCGGAAGGGAGCTTGTGTAGGAGTTGATATTTATATGATTGACAAACACAACGAGGTAATCTTGCAAGAGATTGAGCGGTTTAAGCCGGAGGTCGTCAAAAAATATAAACAGCTGTCGCCGGATTTTGATGAAGAATTCGGCACAGTGAACATAGATATTTCTTTGCTGGACTTAGGCAGTGACACTAAATGCAGCTTTGCGCTCATTCGCGATGACTTGGTCGAAACTGTAGTTCGTGGATACGAAGATATTAGCAGTATGCTATGCGAAGATATTTGCATGAACCACAGGTATCCCAATCACAGATATTTCACACTCTCGAAAAAGTCAGGAAGAAAAATCTGCAAAACCGGATATCCGTTCATTGGTCCAATCGGATTGCTGAATTCTTTTAGGCAGCTCGCCGTGCAAATCGGAATCAAAGAAGAAACGACGACGTTTATCTTTCCAATTTCGTTTGTGCTTAGTGCTGAGAAACCTATTTGTGGGCTCAAAATTCTGATACACAATAAGGGAATGCTAATCGAAACGTACAAACCTGGATACTCGTTTTTGCCGGGCTTGTCACGAAGAGTATGGGGTGCCACAGCGTACCGCTATTACGGCGGGGAGCCATTGTTTGGAGACGAAGTTGAGGGCATTGAGCTCATTCCCTTTACGGGAGATTTTTCGGATGACACTGTAGTCTTCCGCACGAAAATCCAAATGTTCGCGCAATCTTTTCGCGAGCATGTATTTCTTTGACACTCCGCACGGATTTTCCGATAGTGGAATATGATGATTTATTCTACATCAGGAAAACAAAATCCACAAACCGCTTTGACCTTGTATTTGAGGGAGAAGTAAATAATTCATGCCGTATTTATTTTTGTCCGATTTGCGGCAGGAAACTTGTGTAGTATGAAAATGATAAAACGTCCTTTGCTGTATTGAGCAAAAGACGTTTTACAAGTCAAAAATCAAGGTCGGAATGTGTACCTGTACGGATAAGGAGTAAAATCAGCTCATCTTTTTGAATCTCATACACTAACAACCAATCCGGCTCAATGTGACATTCGCGGCAACCAACATAGTTGCCCGTCAGAGCATGGTCACGATTTTTTGGCGGTAAGGCAATTCCGTTGGCAAGCTGTTCGACAACTGACCATAGCTTTTCCTCGTCATAACCGCGTTTGGAGATTTGCTTCAAATCCTTTTTGAATCTATTATGAACTCTAATTTTCAGCATGAAGCGCCTCTCTCAACTCAGCCACAGAATTGTAGGGTTCACTTAAATTGATTCCGTTATGCGCTTCAAAAATAGCCTGTTCGGTTTCCGCATTATATCTTGACTGACGAACCATAAACGGAATACCTCCAAATGCAATAGCCTGACGCAAAAATATATTCATTGCCGTACTCATGTCCAATCCGAGAGAAGCAAAAAGCTCCTGTGCCTGTGTTTTGACTTCATCGTCTACTCGAATATTTATATTCGCCATATTAGCATCTCCTTTCATCATTATTATATCACGAT
>JAFUUV010000037.1 GCA_017471345.1 Ruminococcus sp. | reverse complement strand
GACTTTCTACTTTTTAATAGCGCCGTAGGCGCGTCAAGATTGTATAAGACGGCAATTGCGCTTTTGCGCAATTGGAAAACGCGCCAAGCGTTTTCTCTCTGATAGAAAGTTGTCTACTTTCTATCAGAGAATAGTATTAGAGGTTCCCTTTAGACAACATACCACCGCGCGTCCTCAAAATACACATCCCGAATTTTGCCGAGGATGATGCAGGTGTACTTGATGCCGATTTTACCGCTGCTCTCGGGCTTGAAATACCGCACGTCGATGACCTCGCTGATGGGATACTCCGCGCCGTTATCCCAAATAATACGGACAGGTATCATCGTGCCGTCCTGTTCAAATTCCGCGTTTATTCTGATATATTTTTTCATTTTCCCACCTGAAATTCGAACTTATGTTTGTTTTCTGCTATCATTATAGAACAGATGTTTGTAAATGTCAATGGGGAATTTTTGGGTGTCACCGGATGGTGGTTTATCGTAACACAAGAAGTAGGTTACATAAATGTAAATTCTGTGGACAAAATCAATATCTTGTGGTACAATTAATTATTAAGACACATCAAACAAATATTTGATATTTTACGGAGGATTGTCATGGAAGCATACAAAAAGGAATTTATAGAGTTTATGGTAGACTGTCAGGTGCTCAAGTTCGGTGATTTTGTCACCAAGAGCGGCAGAAAGACGCCTTTTTTTGTCAACACCGGTTTCTATCGAACCGGCACACAGCTGCGCCGTCTCGGCGCTTACTACGCCGAAGCCATCAAAAATACCTTCGGTCTTGATTTTGACGTGCTCTTCGGACCCGCCTACAAGGGCATACCCCTGACCGTTGCGGCGACTGTCGCTATCAGCGAGAAATACGGCGCGGACATTCGCTATTGCTCCAACCGCAAGGAGGTTAAGGACCACGGCG
The DNA here is from genome assembly GCA_017471345.1 of Ruminococcus sp. Classification (GTDB taxonomy): domain Bacteria; phylum Bacillota; class Clostridia; order Oscillospirales; family Acutalibacteraceae; genus Ruminococcoides. The sequence goes on along the minus strand of JAFUUV010000037.1, from coordinate 33,143 downwards.
ATAAGGGTATTTTGCTTGGCAGTCCGATTGGCGACGGCGACAAGGTTGTCATCATCGAGGACGTCACGACCGCCGGCACCTCCATCGAGGAAACGCTTCCCATCATCAAGGCGCAGGGAAATGTCACGCCGGTGGGCTTAGTGGTCTCTGTTGACCGCATGGAGAGAGGAAAGGGCGAGAAGAGCGCTCTTGCTGAAATCGAGGAAAAGTACGGACTCAAAACAACCGCCATCGTTACCATGGCGGAGGTTGTCGAGCATCTCTACAACAAAGAATACAAGGGCAAGGTCGTAATCGACGACAAGCTCAAGGCGGCTATCGACGCGTATTACGAGCAGTACGGTGTAAGAGCTTAAGGCAACACCGCACCCTTCGCGGCGCACGCCTTGCCTTTTATGATTGCGTCAGCCTGCCCCAAAAAGTCTCGGCAAGACATCATCTTACCGCGATTTTCTGTCCAACCTGACGAAAAATGTTACTTCGCAATCCGCATACCCGCATGATGCGGTATTGCCTTGAAAAAGAGGATTTCCATATGGCAGCGGACAAACACTCGGAGCATACAGGACACAGAGACCGCCTCAGACGCCGGTTTCTTGAATACGGACTGGATCAGTTTGAGGAGCATCAGGCGCTCGAGCTGTACCTTTTTTACGCGATTCCGCGCAAGGACACCAACCCGCTGGCGCATCGTCTGCTTGAACGCTACCGCCATATCAACGGCGTATGCGACGCGCCGATTGACGAGCTGGAGCGCGAATTCGGTTTGTCCGAAAACGCGGCGGCAATGCTGAAGCTGCTGCCGGAGATGGCGCGTCTTTATCAGACGGGACGCCTGTCCGAGGATGACGATATCGAGCTTGAAACCGTCGGCAGACGGATGGCAAGCCTGTTTATCGGCAGAACCACAGAGGCAGTAGCGCTGCTGCTCGGCAACGCGCGGGGCAAGATTATCTTTCTGGACATCATCGCCAAGGGTTCCGTCAATTCCTCGGATTTTCCGATACGCCGCATTGTCGATTTGGCAATCCGCCACAATGCGTGCACGGTTTTTGTCGCGCATAACCACCCCAGCGGCAGCTTGCTGCCCTCGCTGCAGGATGTGAAGGTCACAAGGTCTTTATATGAAACACTGCGTTCTGTCGGGGTGAGTCTGATTGATCATTTTATCGTAGCGGACAACGATTTTGAATCGCTGCGAGAACACGATTTGGTACCGAAATAATGGATTTTAAGCTACATTCTCCCTACCGTCCCACGGGCGACCAGCCGCAGACCATTGAAAAGCTTGTTGACAGCCTTTGTGCCGGCAACAAGGAGCAGACGCTGCTCGGCGTCACCGGTTCGGGCAAAACATTCACCATGGCGAATGTCATCGAGCGGCTTAACCGCCCGACGTTGGTGCTTGCGCACAACAAAACCTTAGCGGCACAGCTCTGCAGCGAGTTCAAGGAGTTTTTTCCCGAAAACGCCGTGGAGTATTTTGTGTCCTATTATGACTATTATCAGCCCGAGGCGTATGTCGCCCAGACGGACACCTACATTGAAAAGGACAGCTCCATCAACGACGAGATTGACAAGCTGCGCCACAGCGCTACACTGGCGCTGTCGGAGCGCCGCGACGTGATTATTGTCGCTTCGGTGTCCTGCATCTACAGCCTCGGTGACCCGATTGATTACCGCAATATGGTCATTTCACTGCGTCCGGGCATGGAAAAATCGCGCGACGAGCTGGTCAAGAAGCTTGTGGAGCTGCAATACGAGCGCAATGACGTTAATTTCATCCGCAATAAATTCCGTGTCAGAGGAGATGTAGTCGAGATTTTCCCTGCGGCGTCCAACGATTCCATTATCCGCGTCGAGTTTTTCGGCGATGAAATCGACCGCATTTCCGAAATCAATCCGCTCACGGGCGAGCTGAAGGCGGTGCTGCGCCATGCCGCGATTTATCCTGCCTCGCACTACATTGTGTCACGCGACAAGATGCAGGTGGCGCTCGCCGAAATCGAGCGTGAGCTGGAAGAGCGGCTTGCGTATTTTCGTGAGAACGGCAAGCTGCTGGAAGCGCAGCGCATTGAGCAGCGCACGCGCTATGATATGGAGATGCTGCAGGAAATCGGCTTTTGCTCCGGCATCGAGAATTACTCGCGCATTCTGTCCGGACGCGCTCCCGGCTCCGCGCCGTTTACGCTGCTTGACTATTTTCCCGACGATTACCTGCTCTTTGTCGATGAATCTCACGTGACGCTGCCGCAGGTCAGGGGAATGTTTGCCGGCGACCGCGCGCGCAAAAAAAGTCTTGTGGATTACGGTTTTCGTCTGCCGTCGGCTTATGACAACCGTCCGCTGAATTTCGACGAATTCTACGAGCGTGTGCATCAGGTCGTTTTTGTCAGCGCCACCCCAGGAGATTTGGAGACAGAGAAAAGCGCCGTAATCGCGGAGCAGATTATCCGCCCGACGGGCTTGCTCGATCCGGAAATCTCCGTTCGTCCCACCGAGGGACAGCTGGATGATTTGGTGTCGGAAATCAATCTCCGTACCGCAAAAAAACAGCGTGTGCTTGTCACGACGCTGACCAAGAAGATGGCGGAGGATCTCACCGCCTACCTCGAAACCATGGGCATCCGTGTGCGCTATATGCACCATGATATCGACACAGTCGAGCGTATGGAAATCGTGCGTGATTTGCGTCTCGGCGAATTTGATGTTTTGGTCGGCATCAACCTGCTCCGTGAGGGCTTAGACATACCCGAGGTTTCGCTTGTCGCAATTCTCGACGCTGACAAGGAGGGCTTTTTGCGCAGCACACGGTCGCTGATTCAGATTGTCGGACGCGCCGCGCGCAACATCGAGGGTTTGGTTATCATGTACGCCGACAGCGTCACCGAATCTATGCGCGTCGCGCTGGAGGAGACCAACCGCCGCCGCGCGATTCAGCACGCCTATAACGAGGAGCACGGCATTGTTCCGCAGACCATTGTCAAGAAGGTCAGCGATATTATAGAAATTTCCACTCACAGCGACAGTGAGTTTAAGCATACCGGAAAGCTCACCAAGGCGCAGCGCCAGCAGCTCATCGAAAAGCTGACCAAAGAGATGAAGGCGGCGGCGAAGCTGCTCGAATTTGAGCACGCGGCGTATCTCCGCGACAAAATCAAGAAGCTGCGCGGTGAAAAATAACGAACAAGGAAGTAAATAATGGCAAAGAAAAAGACGAATGATTATGGTAACGACAGTATTACCACGCTGAAAGGCGCTGACAGGGTTCGCAAAAGACCGGCGGTTATTTTCGGCTCAGACGGTATCGACGGCTGCCAGCACTCGGTATTTGAAATTCTTTCCAACTCCATAGATGAAGCACGAGAGGGCTACGGCAAGAAAATTGTCGTAACCCGTTTTGCTGACGGCTCCATTGAGGTAGAGGATTTCGGACGCGGCATTCCCGTGGATTTTAACGAGAAGGAACAGCGCTACAACTGGGAGCTGGTTTTTTGTGAGATGTATGCCGGCGGCAAGTACAACAACAATGAAGGGGAGAGCTACGAATTTTCTCTCGGCATGAACGGCCTCGGTCTGTGCTCTACCCAGTACAGCTCTCAATATATGGATGTTGATATCCGCCGTGACGGCTGCCGTTACACCCTGCATTTTGAAAAGGGCGAAAACATCGGCGGACTCCGGAAGGAGGCGTACACCAAGCGCGACACCGGTACCAAAATCACATGGAAGCCCGATTTGGAGGTGTTTACCGATATCGACATTCAGCCGGACTACTTCCTTGATGTGATGAAGCGTCAGGCGATTGTCAACGCCGGCGTGGAGTTTGTATTCCGCAACCAGAACGGCAAAGCCTTTGAAACGACCACCTTCAATTACAAAAACGGTATTGTCGATCACGTCGCGGAGCTTGTCGGCGAGGATGCCCTGACCGCTGTCCAGCATTGGGAAAGCGAGGTCAAAACCCGCGACCGCGAGGATAAGCCGGAGTATAAATGCAAAATGAACATTGCCGTCGCCTTTTCCAATAAGGTCAGCGCGACGGAGTATTATCACAATTCCAGCTGGCTGGAGCACGGCGGCGCGCCTGACAAAGCAGTGCGCAACGCCTTTGTTTACCAGATTGACAGCTATCTCAAAGCCAATAATAAGTACAACAAAACCGAAAGTAAAATCAAGTTTGACGACGTCGAGGACTGTCTTGTCTGTGTCATTTCCTCCTTTTCGAGCGTTTCCTCCTATGAAAACCAGACGAAAAAGGCGGTGACCAACAAGGGCATTCAGGACGCGATGACAGCGTTCCTGCGCCAGAGTCTGGAAATTTATTTCATTGAAAATCCGCTCGAAGCAGAGAAAATTGCCGAGCAGGTGCTTGTCAACAAGCGCAGCCGTGAGAACGCGGAGAAAACCCGGCTCAACATCAAAAAGAAGCTCTCCGGCAATTTGGATATGACCAACCGCGTCGAGAAATTTGTGGATTGCCGCAGCAAGGATATTTCTCAGAGAGAATTATTTATTGTGGAGGGCGACTCCGCAAAGGGCGCCTGTGTGCAGGCACGCGATCCTGATTTTCAGGCAATTATGCCGATTCGCGGCAAAATTCTCAATTGCCTCAAGGTCGATTACGACCGTATTTTCAAAAGCGACATCATCACCGATTTGCTGAAGGTGCTTGGCTGCGGCGTGGAGGTCAAGTCCAAGGCGAACAAAAATCTGCACACCTTTGATATGAACGCCCTGCGTTGGAGCAAAATCATCATCTGTACCGATGCCGACGTTGACGGCTTTCACATCCGCACCATGCTGCTGACGATGATATATCGTCTGGTGCCCACGCTGCTGCGCGAGGGCAAGGTGTTTATCGCCGAATCGCCGCTGTATGAAATCACCACCAAAAAAGAGGTGTATTTCGCCTATGATGAAAGCGAGAAGGAGAGCTTTCTGCAGCAAATCGGAGACGAAAAATTCACGATTCAGCGCAGCAAAGGTCTTGGTGAAAACGAGCCGGACATGATGAACCTGACCACCATGAATCCCGCCACCCGCCGCCTGATTAAGGTTATGCCCGACGACGCGGCGCAGACAGCGGAAATTTTCGACATCCTTATCGGCAACAATTTGCAGGGACGTAAGGATTATATTGTCGCGCACGGCAACGAATATATTGACAATCTTGACGTCAGCTGAGGAGGGGAGACACTATGGCAAGAAAAAAATCAACAAAAACCCCCAAGGCGGAACCGGCAAAGGGTGTCATCAACGGCGCCGGCGAGGTCGTCGAGCAGCCGATTGTGTCCGCAATCCGTGAGAATTTTATGCCGTATGCCATGAGCGTCATTCTCTCCCGCGCCATTCCCGAAATCGACGGCTTCAAGCCCTCGCACCGCAAGCTGCTGTTCACCATGTACAAGATGGGACTGCTCAACGGTGCGCGCACCAAGTCCGCCAATATAGTCGGTGCCACCATGAAGCTTAATCCCCACGGCGACGCGGCGATTTACGACACGATGGTGCGCCTGTCGCGCGGATACGAAGCGCTGCTGCATCCCTATGTAGATTCCAAGGGCAACTTCGGTAAGTTCTACAGCCGCGACATGGCGTGGGCTGCTTCCCGTTATACAGAAGCGAAGCTTGCGCCGATTTGCGGCGAGCTGTTCCGCGACATCGACAAGGATACCGTTGATTTTATCGACAATTACGACAATACCATGAAGGAGCCGACGCTCCTGCCGGCGAGCTATCCGTCGGTGCTGGTCAATGCCAACACCGGTATCGCCGTCGGTATGGCGTCCAATATCTGTTCCTTTAATTTACGGGAAATCTGTGAAACCACCGCCGCGTTAATCCGCGATCCGGAGCATGATATCCGTTCCACGCTGCCGGCGCCGGATTTTACCGGAGGCTGTCAGATTCTCTATGATGAAAAAGCCTTCACGCAGGTCTACGAAACCGGACGCGGCAGCATCCGTCTGCGCGCGCGGTATGAGTATGATAAAAGCGCCAACTGCATTGATGTGCTCTCCATTCCGGCGTCTACTACCTGCGAGGTCATCATCGAAAAAATCATCGACCTGGTCAAGCAGGGCAAGGTCAGAGAGATTGCCGACGTCCGTGACGAAACCGGTCTGAGCGGTCTTAAAATTACCATCGACCTCAAACGAGGCACCGATCCGGACAAGCTGATGGCGAAGCTCTTCAAGCTCACTACCCTTGAGGACGCCTATGCCTGTAACTTCAACGTCCTCATCGCCGGTGTGCCGCGTGTACTCGGCGTGCGTGAGCTGCTGCAGGAGTGGATTGCCTTCCGCGTCGAATGTGTCAAGCGCCGCACCTTCTTCGACCGCACCAAAAAGGCGGAGCGTCTGCACCTGCTGAAAGGTCTGGAAAAGATTCTTTTAGATATCGACAAGGCAATCCGCATCATCCGTGAAACCGACGAGGAGGCTGAGGTGGTGCCGAACCTGATGATTGGCTTCGGTATCGACCAAACCCAGGCGGAGTACGTGGCGGAAATCAAGCTGCGCCACCTCAATCGCGAGTATATTCTCAAACGTACACAGGACATCGAGGATTTGGAACGCGAAATTGCCGAGCTCGACGAAATTCTCAAAAGCAAGGCGCGTATTAAAACCATCATCGTCAAGGAATTGCGCGCGGTCGCCGAAAAATACGGTCAGCCGCGCAAATCCATGATTATCTATGAGGATACCGCGGTTTATACCGAGGAAGCCGAGGAAATCCCCGACTATGCCTGCACCTTCTTCTTTACCAAGGAGGGCTATTTCAAAAAAATCACACCGCAGTCTCTGCGTATGAGCAACTCTCAAAAATTAAAAGAGGGCGATGAAATCACGCAGGAGATGGAGTTTTCCAATAACTGCGACCTGCTGTTCTTCACAGACAAGGCGCAGGTCTACAAGACGAAGGCAAGCGATTTCGCGGACACCAAGGCGTCCGTCCTCGGCGAGTACGTCGCCGCCAAGCTCGGCATGGACGAGGGCGAAAATGCCGTTTATATGGTTGCCACCAAGGACTACCGTGGCTATCTGCTGTTCGGCTTTGAAAACGGCAAGGCGGCAAAGGTGCCGCTGGAGGCATACGCGACCAAGACCAACCGCAAAAAGTTGACCGGCGCGTATTCCGACAAGAGTCCGCTTGCCGGTGTGCTGTGGTTGGCGGAGGATACGGAGATTATTTTCAGCTCCTCCTCCGGACGCCGCTTACTGGTGCACACCGGCGCGATTTCGCTGAAAACCACACGCTCCACGCAGGGAGTGGCGGTGATGAAGCTCAAAAAAGGGCACCGTCTGTTTGCGCTGCAGCCCTATACCGAGGGCACCTTCCTTAAGCCTCAGCGCTATCGCGCGAAATCCCTGCCGGCAGCGGGCGCTTTGCCGTCCGCTGAGGACGCCGGGGACGAGCAATTATCTTTGATTTAAAAAATTTCAAAAATCCCTTGAAATTTCAAAAATTTTATGGTAAGATGTATAAGTTGAATCATGTAGATAAGCGGCAGTGCCGCAAAATGAAAGGACGATAAATCTATGAACGCTTTGGGTATTGTGCTCGGCATTTTGCTCGCAATCGTATCAATCGCAATTATTGTAGTCATCATTCTTCAGGAGGGCAACCAGCAGGGTCTCGGTGTTGTCACCGGCGCGGCGGATTCTTATTTCTCCAAGAATAAGGCGCGTTCCATCGACTCCTTCCTCTCCCGCTGGACGAAGGTGTTTGCCGCGGTATTCGTACTGTTCGTTATCGCGCTCAACGTGCTCAGCTACTTCAACCTCCTCGGCTGATTGCATAAATAAGCCAAATACGACATATAATAGACCGTCGGAGCTTCCGGCGGTCTGTTTTTTATAAGGAGTTGTTCATATGCCTTGGTGGGGAATCGCGCTGATTTTTTTGGGAACCTTTTTATGCTTTGCCGTATTGCACGCGTTCGCAAAAAATAAACGCCCGTTCAGACGGGCGTTTCTCAGTATGGTAATCGGTTTGGGAACGCTGCTTCTCATCAATGCCTGTTCCGGCTGGACGGGCGTGTATATTCCTGTCAGCCTGCTGTCGGTGCTGGTCTGCACCATCGGCGGCATTCCGGGAGCAACGTTATTGCTGGCGTTGAACTTGTTTTTTTAGGATTGCGCGTACAAATCCTCCAGTGCTTCGTCGATGTTGGCACGATTGCGTGTCATCAGCGCGAGCATGGTTTTGTATACCGTTGTGGGATAGCTCAAAAAGCTTTTTTTCATCAGCTCCGCCTGTTCCTCGTCCGGCGCGTAAAGCGAGAAGGAGAATAAATCCGTTTCGCCGCCCAGAATCCGGCAGGTCACGCGGAAGCCGTCCTCGGTTTTTTCGATGTCAACGGTGTTTTCGCGCAGTGTTTTTTTTGCCGCGAGCAGTTCAAGGGCGCAGCGCAGCGCTTTTTCCTTGACGGAATAGGCAAGCGCGCTTTCAAGCTGTTCGGCAACCATCTTGCCGTTTTCGGTCAGACGATAGGTCTGCTCACCGTCTGTGATGTCTGCCGGCGCCAGATTTTTGCCGCGCACCAGTTCGTCAAATGCCGCCTTGACCTCAAAAAAATTCGCCAGCTCGTATTCGCGGATTGCTTCGGTCACCAGCTCTTCGCTCATTGCGTCTCTCACGCTGTGGAACAAATAGCAAATCAACACTTTAATCTCGTGCTTGCTTCTCAGTCCGCCAAGGGCAATGCCTTCGTCAAAGGTATCAAACGCCATAAAATTCACCCGAATTCCTCATAAAATCGTTTATCATTTTTATTATAGCACATAATAGCAGAAACGGCAAACTTATTTTATTGACGATTTGCAAAAAATATGATAGACTAAGGCAAAGGAGGTCGAAATATGGAAAAATATATGCCGTTTATCTGGATTGGTTTCGCGATTGCCATGGCGGTCTGTGAGGCGGCAACTACCCAGCTGGTGTCACTGTGGTTCGTGCTCGGCGCGGTAGCCGCAGCGGTATCGACAATTTTTACACCCTCAATTTTTATTCAGCTGATTGTATTTCTGGCTGTATCCGCCTTGTCTTTGCTGATTACCCGTCCGTTGGTCAAGCGTTACCGCAACCGCGGCGATAAGGTCAGCACCAACGCCGACCGTCTGATCGGACAAATGGGCATCGTCACCGCTCCGATTGAGGATCCCTACACTGTCGGACAGGTGAAGGTTTTAGGAGAGACCTGGAGCGCGCAGTCGGAAATTACCCCTGTCAAGGTCGGCGCCAAGGTCGAAATACTCGAAATTGTCGGCGTCAGACTGATTGTGGAAGAAAGAACGTAAAGGAGAATGAATATGCAACCCTGGATTGGCGTTATTGTTATCGGTTTGATTTTACTGGTCATCCTGATTCTCATCATCAGAAATATAAAAATTGTACCGCAGGCGCACGCCTATGTCATCGAGCGTCTCGGCACTTATCACGCGACATGGCAGACCGGTCTGCACCTCAAGGTGCCCTTTATTGACCGCATCTCCAAGAAGGTGTCGCTCAAGGAGCAGGTGGTGGATTTTCCGCCCCAGCCGGTCATCACGCGCGATAACGTCACGATGCAGATTGATACCGTCGTGTATTTTGAGATTACCGATCCCAAGCTTTACACCTACGGCGTCGAACGTCCTCTCAGCGCAATTGAAAACCTGACCGCGACCACTCTGCGCAACATCATCGGCGATCTGGAGCTGGACAACACGCTTACCTCGCGCGACACCATCAACGACAAAATCCGCATCATCCTCGACGAAGCGACAGACGCGTGGGGTATCCGCGTCATTCGCGTCGAGCTCAAAAATATCCTGCCGCCGCGTGAAATTCAGGACGCGATGGAAAAGCAGATGAAGGCGGAGCGTGAACGCCGCGCGCGTATTCTTGACGCGGAGGGTGAGAAGCGCAGCCAGATTCTTGTCGCCGAAGGTCTCAAGGAGAGCGCCATTCTCAAAGCGGACGCCGTCAAGGAACAGAAAATCCGTGAGGCGCAGGGTGAAGCGGAAGCTATTCTCACCGTGCAGAAGGCAAACGCCGATGCGCTGCGTATGCTCAACGAAGCCGCGCCGTCCGATCAGATTATTCGCCTGAAATCTCTCGAGGCGTTTGCCAAAGCGGCTGACGGTAAGGCGACAAAAATTATCATTCCTTCCGATATTCAAAATCTTGCCGGCAACGTGACCGCTGTCAAGGAGCTCTGGAAGGACGAAACATAAGCGGAAAGGCTGATTTCTTTGTATTGGATACAGTTGATATGGTATTTTATCCTGATTTCCTTTTTGGGGTGGCTGTTTAGCTGTCTGTACCATTTAATTGTAGAAAAAAAGTTCTATAACAAAGGCTTTCTCACCTTACCGTTTTGTCCTGTATACGGCGCAAGTGCCGTGATGTGCTATCTTGTACTCACGCCCCTGACCGACAACGTGCTGATTCTTTTTATCGGTTCTACGCTGCTGCTCTCATTGTTTTTGGTGCTGTCCGGCAATATCGGAAAGAAGATTCTCGGCTGCAAGCCGTGGGATTTTTCCGATATGCGCTTCCATATCGGCAGCTATCTTACCATGCCTTATGCGCTGCTGCTCGGTGCCGGAGGCACCTTTGCTGTCAAAATGCTCATTCCGCTGCTTCGGATGCTGATTCAATTTATTCCCGATCCGGTCAGCGTTATCGTCGCGCTCTCCCTGTTGTTGGTCATGCTGATTGACGTGGTGTTTTCCTTTGTGACGATTTACCGGCTCAAAAGCCGCATCAAACGCTTTGAGGATAACACGGAGATGCTTGGCGATGACTTCAGCGCGGAAACGATACTGGAGCTCGAGCAGAATTATAACCTGATTTTTACGGACAATCTCATGCGCAAGCGCATGACAAACGCGTGTCCGGAGCTGAGGCATTCCGGCTATTTCAAGTTGCTTGCCGCGAAGCTCGGAGAAATCAAAACCGACAACATGAAGGAATACACCACGGTGTACGAAAAGAAAGAGGACAAGCCCTTTGCGTTCGGTTTGTGCTTTGAAAAGCTGTTTGTGCTGTTTCTGCTCGGCTCCTTCCTCGGCACCTGTATTGAAACGGTATACGCGCTGATTGTGGAAGGTCATTTTGAATGTCGTGTCGGTGTGGTGTACGGTCCCTTTATTCCGGTTTACGGAGGCGGCGCCGTGCTCATGACGCTGGTGCTGTACAAGCTTTACAAGCTCAGCGACACGATGGTATTTATCATCAGCGCGTTTCTGGGCGCGTTTTTTGAGTACATATGCTCATGGGGACAGGAAACCTTCCTCGGCACCGTATCATGGGATTACAGCAATATGCCGCTGAATATCGGCGGCAGAACCAGCCTGCTGTATGCCTGCTTCTGGGGCTTTTTGGGGTTGATTTGGCTGCGCTATCTCTATCCGTTTGCTTCCAGACAGATTGAAAAAATTCCCAAAAAGCAGGGCTCTGTTGTGGTTGTAGTGCTGTTTATCTTCATGCTTTACAACGGCTTCATCACCATTTCCGCTATTTCCCGATGGAACGAAAGGGTAGAGGGAAAGCCTGCCGCCAACGCCTTTGCCGCGTATCTGGACACGCATTATGACGACAAACGCATGGAGTTCCTGTTTCCGCATATGCGCAATCCCGAGAGTCTCAAGGAGCTCAAGGATGGCGTCGCGACGCCTGACACGGCGGTTAAAATCGAACCAATCCGTTCATAAGGACAGCCTTCCGCTGTCCTTTTGCTTTATAATTCTTTTACGCTATTGCAATTCGGGCATTTTTTTTATATAATATATAAGTTAAAATATAGATATTTTCAGATAGGAGCGAAAAAATGAAAAAGGTTGCAATCATCATGGGCTCGGACAGCGATTTTCCCGTTGTTTCCAAGGCAATCAAAAAGCTCAGGGAGTTTGATGTTCCCTGTGAGGTACACGTCATGAGCGCGCACAGAACCCCCGACGCGGCAATCAGCTTTTCCGCCAACGCCAAGGCGAACGGATTCGGCGTCATTATCGCGGCGGCAGGTATGGCGGCGCATTTAGCAGGCGTACTGGCGGCAAAGACCACGCTTCCCGTCATCGGAATTCCCTGCAAGTCCGCGCAGCTTGACGGTATGGACGCCCTGTTGGCGACCGTCATGATGCCCACCGGCATCCCTGTCGCAACCGTCGCGGTAGACGGCGCGGCGAACGCGGCAATACTTGCGGTGGAAATGCTCGCTCTCTCCGACGACACTCTCGCGCGCAAGTTAGAGGAAATGAAGGCGGATATGGAAAAAGGCGTTGCCGCGAAGGATCAGGCGATGCAGGCTAAGGTGGCTGAGCTTTGATGAAATACGCAGAAATACCGAGTACCGCGAAGGCAATGGACGAGTGCGGTGTTTTCGGCTTTTATAACAACAACGATATCGACAGCGTCGCGGTAGCGCATGACGCGCTTTACGGTCTGCAGCATCGCGGACAGGTCAGCGCCGGCATCACCGTCAACAACGGCGGAAAATTCACCACTGTCAAAGAGCTCGGCATGGTTTCCGAGGTGTTTCCGCAGCGTGTTCTGGACAAAATTCCCGCCGGCAAAATCACGGTCGCCCATGTGCGCTACACTGCCAACCAGAGCCTTGACCGCGCGGCAAACCAGCCCTTGGTGCTTCGCTACAAGGAAGGCTCACTGGCAATTGCCAGCAACGGCGCGATTACCAATTTTCCCGAAATCCGTCAGGAGCTTGAGCGCGGCGGCGCGATTTTTCAGTCCAACTCCAACGCGGAGCTGATGGGTTATGTCATCGCCACCGAGCGCTGCCATACGGAAAATTTAGAGGATGCGGTGCTCAACGCAATGCAACAGCTCAAGGGCGCTTATTCCACCGTCATCTGCGCTCCCTCGCGCCTGATTGGCTTCCGCGACAGCTTTGGCTTTCGTCCGCTCTGCATCGGAAAGCTGCGCGACAGCTATATCATCACCTCCGAAACCTGTGCCATCGACAGTATCGGCGGCGAGTTTGTACGTGACGTCGAGCCGGGCGAGATGATTGTCATTGACGAGGATGGTTTCCACAGCTATCATCAGCAAAATAAAAGCGACAAAACCTCGCTTTGTATCTTTGAATACGTCTATATTGCCCGTCCCGACAGTGTGATTGACGGCGTCAGCGTGCATACCGCGCGTCTGAAAGCCGGCGAGCTGCTGTGGAAGGAGTATCCCATTCAGGCGGATATGGTCTGCGGTGTACCGGACTCCGGCATTATTGCCGCCGAAGGTTACGCCAAAGCGTCGGGAATTCCCTTCGGCATGGGTTTTATGAAAAATAAATTCATCGGCAGAAACGTCGGCACCGGCATGGAGAAAAAGAAGCGCCTGATGCAGACAAAGCTGACCGCGTTGAAATCCAACGTAGAGGGCAAGCGGATTATTGTGATTGACGACTCCATCATCCGCGGCGAAACGACCAAGCATATTGTCAATTTACTGCGCGACGCCGGCGCGGCAGAGGTGCATATCCTCATCAGCTCGCCGCCGTTTGTTTCGCCCTGCTACTTTGGTATTGATATTCATGACAAGGAGAATCTGATTGCCACGCGGCTCACCGTGCCTCAGATTCAGCAGGAAATCGGAGCGGATTCGCTGGGTTATCTCAGTATCGAAAGCCTGCGCGAAACCGTCAGGGATGCGCGGATTAACCTCTGTGACGGCTGCTTCACCGAACAATATGCCGCCCAAATACCCACCACCTTCTTTGTCGATAAATACGCAAATAAAATCAACAGAAAGTAACGGAGGATTGTTATGGAAAGTTTTTCGGAAAGTTATAAGGCGGCAGGTGTGGACATCACCGCCGGCTATAAAAGCGTTGAGCTGATGAAAAAGCACGTCGCCCGTACCAACACCCCGGGAGTCGTTTCCGGCATCGGCGGCTTCGGCGGACTGTTCAAGCCCGACTTCGCCGGTATGAAGGAGCCGGTTCTGATCAGCGGCACCGACGGCGTCGGTACCAAAATCAAGCTTGCCTTCCTGCTCGACCGGCACAACACCATCGGTATCGACTCCGTAGCTATGTGTGTCAACGACGTCATCTGCTGCGGCGCCAAACCGCTGTTTTTCCTTGATTATATCGCCATCGGCAAAAATATCCCCGAAAAGGTCGCTTCCATTGTCGAGGGTATTGCGGAGGGCTGCGTGCAGTCCGGCTGCGCGCTGATTGGCGGTGAAACCGCCGAGCATCCCGGTCTCATGCCCGAAAACGAGTATGACGTCGCCGGCTTCTGCGTCGGAATCGCGGACAAGCCCAAGATGATTGACGGTTCCAAGCTTCAGGCAGGTGACGTTCTCCTCGGACTTCGTTCCTCCGGCGTTCATTCCAACGGCTTCTCGCTGGTGCGCAAAATTTTCGATATCAACGAACAGACCATTTACAATACCTATCCCGAGCTTGACAAACCGCTTGGCGAAGCCCTGCTCACCCCGACAAAAATTTACGTTAAGCCCATTCTTGCGCTGATGCAGGAGGTCGAGGTCAAGGCGGTGTCCCACATCACCGGCGGCGGCTTTTATGAGAACATTCCCCGTATGCTCAAAGAAGGCCTCACAGCCAAAATTGATCAATCCGCCATTCCGGTACTGCCGATTTTCAAGCTGATGCAGCGTGTCGGCAATATTTCCGAGCATGATATGTTCAACACCTTCAATATGGGCGTCGGCATGGTTGTTGCGGTTTCCCGTGAGGCAGCGGATCAGGCGCTCAGCGTCCTGAAGGCCAACGGCGAGGACGCGGTCATTCTCGGCGAGATTGTCGAGGGCAGCGAAGGAGTTGTGTTCGCCTGATGAAAAATATTGTTGTGTTGGTTTCCGGCGGCGGCACCAATCTGCAGGCGCTGATTGACGCGCAGCAAAGCGGCAGCATCACCGGCGGCAAAATCACCTGTGTCATTTCCTCCAATCCCAACGCTTACGCGCTGACACGCGCGGCAAATCACGGTATTCCCACCGAGGTCATCCGCCGCAAGGATTTTGCAACAATGGAGGCCTACGACCAAGCGCTCACGGCGCTGTTGCGGGAAAAACAGGCGGATTTAATTGTGCTTGCCGGTTTTATGACGATTTTGGGCAGCACCGTGATTTCAAATTTCGAAAACAGAATTATCAATATCCATCCGGCACTGATTCCTTCCTTCTGCGGCGAGGGCTATTACGGTCTGCGTGTGCACGAGGAAGCCCTCAGAAAGGGCGTCAAGGTAACCGGCGCGACGGCACATTTTGTCAATGAAGTTTGCGACGGCGGCCCCATCATTCTGCAAAAAGCCGTAGAGGTCAGAACCGGCGACACACCGGAGGTTCTGCAGCGCAGAGTGATGGAGCAGGCGGAATGGCAGATTCTTCCGCAGGCTGTCCGGCTGTTCTGCGACGATAAAATCAAAGTCATCGGTGGTACCACCGAAATTCTTGAATAAACGGAGGCAATTATGAAAGCGGTTTCTCTCACAAAAGATATTTCATCCACCAGCTATCCGGGCAGAGGCATTGTCCTCGGCAGAAGCGCGGACGGCAAAAAGGCAGTCATCGCCTATTTTATCATGGGCAGAAGCGAAAACAGCAGAAACAGAATTTTTGTAGAAACAGCCGACGGTATCAAGACCGAGGCGTTCGATCCCTCCAAGTTAGTGGATCCTTCGCTGATTATTTACGCGCCGGTACGCGTTCTCGGCAACAAAACCATCGTCACCAACGGCGATCAGACCGATACCGTCTATGATTTAATGAACCAGCAGCTCACCTTTGAGCAGGCGCTGCGCACCCGCGAGTTTGAGCCTGACGCGCCCAACTACACGCCTCGCATTTCCGGCATTGTCAAGTGCTCCGGCGGCAAGATGAACTACGCTATGTCGATTCTCAAGAGCGCGGACGGCAATCCTGACTGCTGCGAGCGTTACACCTTCTCCTACGACGCGCCGCTTGCCGGCTTCGGTCGCTTCATTCATACCTATATGGGTGATGGCAATCCGCTGCCCAGCTTTGAAGGCGAGCCGACGCTTGTCGAAATCGGCGACGATGACATCGACGCGTTTGCCGAAAAGGTATGGAACGCGTTGGATGCCGACAACAAGGTATCGCTGTTTGTCCGCTATATCGACATCGCTACCGGCGAGGCGGATTCCAGAATTATCAATAAGAATCAGTAAGGGGAAATTCAGATGAACGAATTAATGTTAAAATACGGCTGCAACCCGAACCAGAAGCCGTCCAAAATTTTTATGCAGGACGGCGGCGAGCTGCCTGTTGAGGTGCTCAACGGCAAGCCCGGCTATATCAATTTTCTTGACGCCTTCAATTCCTATCAGCTTGTTCGTGAGCTGAAGGCGGCGACAGGTCTGCCTGCGGCGGCTTCCTTCAAGCACGTCAGTCCGGCAGGTGCGGCGGTAGCCACCGAGCTGTCCGACACCCTTAAGAAAATTTATTTTGTGGACGATCTCGAGCTTTCTCCGATTGCTTCCGCCTATGCCATGGCACGCGGCGCGGACAGAATGTCCTCCTACGGCGACTGGGTAGCGCTGTCTGACACCTGCGATGTCCAGACCGCCAAGCTGCTGCAGCGTGAGGTCAGCGACGGCATCATCGCTCCCGACTATACCCCCGAAGCGCTGGAGGTGCTCAAAACCAAGCGCAAGGGCAGCTACAACGTTGTCAAAATCAATCCCGACTACAAGCCCGCGCCTATCGAGCACAAGGATGTTTTCGGCGTCACCTTCGAGCAGGGAAGAAACGAGCTTGTCATCGATGAAGCCATGCTCATGCAGAATATTGTCACAGAGAATAAAAATCTCACCGAGGAAGCCAAGCGCGACCTGCTGATTGCGCTGATTACTCTCAAATACACCCAGTCCAACTCCGTATGCTATGCTAAGGGTGGTCAGGCAATCGGTGTCGGCGCCGGACAGCAGTCCCGTATTCACTGCACCCGTCTCGCCGGCAACAAGGCGGATATCTGGTATCTCAGACAGCATCCGAAGGTAATGAACCTGCCCTTTGTTGACAATATCCGTCGTCCCGACCGTGACAACACCATCGACGTCTATATTTCCGACGATTACGAGGATGTTTTAGCCGACGGCGTTTGGGAGCAGTTCTTCAAGACCAAGCCCGAACCCCTCACCCGTGAGGAGAAAAAGGAGTGGCTTGCTACGTTCAGCGGTGTATCCCTCGGTTCCGACGCGTTTTTCCCGTTTGGTGACAATATCGAGAGAGCCAAGCGATCCGGCGTGGAATTTGTCGCCCAGCCCGGCGGTTCCATCCGCGACGACAATGTCATCGACACCTGCAACAAGTACGGCATGACCATGTCCTTCACCGGCATCCGTCTTTTCCATCACTAATGAGGTGAAGCGCATGAAAATTTTAATGATAGGTTCCGGCGGCAGAGAGCACGCTTTGATTAAAAAGCTGCTGGAAAGTCCCAAATGCACCAAGCTTTACTGTGCCCCCGGCAACGGCGGTATCTCACGCGATGCGGAAATCGTCAACATCGGCGTGATGGACAAGCAGGCGATGGTCAAATTTGCGCGCGAAAACGCTGTTGACCTCGTCTTTGTGGCGCCAGACGATCCGCTGGCAGACGGCATGGTGGACGCTTTTGAAGCGGCAGGCATCCGTGCCTTCGGTCCCAACGCCAATGCCGCAATCATCGAAGCTTCCAAGGTGTTTTCCAAAAACCTGATGAAAAAGTACGGCATTCCCACCGCCAAATATGAGGTGTTTGACAATCCTGAGCAGGCAATTGCCTATGTCAAGGCGGAAAATACCGTTCCCGTGGTCGTCAAGGCGGATGGACTCGCGCTCGGCAAGGGTGTGATTATCGCGCAGACCATCGAGGATGCTGTCGCCGCGATTAAGTCCATCATGGAGGACAAGCAATTCGGCGCTTCCGGCAATCGGATTGTCATCGAGGAATTTCTCACCGGTCCCGAGGTATCGGTGCTGGCATTCACCGACGGTAAGTGTGTCAAGCCCATGGTCAGCTCCAAGGATCACAAGCGTGCCTACGACGGTGACAAAGGTCTGAATACCGGCGGTATGGGCACCGTCAGCCCGAATCCTTATTACACCGACGCGCTGGCGAAGGAATGCATGGAGACTATTTTTCAGCCCACCATCGAGGCGATGAATCAGGAGGGGAGACCGTTCAAGGGCTGTCTGTACTTTGGCTTGATGATGACGCCCAACGGTCCCAAGGTCATCGAGTACAACGCGCGTTTCGGCGACCCCGAGGCGCAGGTTGTCTTACCCAGACTGAAAACCGATTTGGTGGATATCTGCGAAGCGGTCATCGACGAAAAGCTTTCCGAGCTTGACATAGAATGGTATGACGGCGCGGCAGCCTGTGTGGTCATGGCAAGCGGCGGCTATCCGGTCTCTTACAAAAAAGGTATCGAAATGTTCGGCATGGACGAAAACGGACAGGTGGAAGGCGCTACTGTCTATCATGCCGGCACTAAGTTTGAAAACGGCAAATTTTACACCAACGGCGGCAGAGTTCTCGGCGTTACCGCTACCGCGCCGACACTCGATGAAGCGCTTGAAAAGGCATATGCCGCAGTTGACAAAATCAGCTTTGAGGGTATGCACTTTCGCCATGATATTGGCAGAACCCGATAAACAAATCACCCGACAGTATCCATCGGACGCTGTCGGGCTTTTTTATCAAGATGCGTTTTTGAGCTGCAGACGCAGTCTGTCGGAAATCATAGCGATAAATTCGCTGTTGGTGGGCTTGCCTCTGTCGTTGTGGATGGTGTAGCCGAAGTAGGAATTCAGCACGTCCACGTTTCCTCTGTCCCAAGCCACCTCAATGGCGTGACGAATCGCGCGCTCCACACGGGACGAGGTGGTTTCATATTTTTTTGCGACAGTGGGGTAGAGCTGTTTGGTGACAGCGTTGATAATCTCCGGATGCTCTACCGAGAGCATGATGGAATCTCTCAGATAGTGGTAGCCCTTGATATGCGCGGGCACACCGATTTCGTGCAGTATTTGCGTTACCCTCAGCTCCATGCTGTAGCCGTCAAAGCTGACGGCAGTCTGTGTCCGTCTTTCTGCGTTTTTCTTCATCAACAATTGCATATTTTCGCACAGCTGACCGACGTCATAAGGCTTGAGCACAAAGTAATCCGCGCCGGCACTCATGATTTCGCGCTCCAGTACCGCGCTGTGAAAGGACGAAAACACGATAAACAGCGGTTGTTTGCTGTTTTGACGGCGCTTGATGCTGCGCATCACTCCGATGGCGTCCAGCCGCGTCATGAACGCGTCCATCACCACCACGTCCGGCTGTTCCTGCGCGATTCTGCCGCAAAGCTCCTCTCCGTCCTTGACACAAAAGGCGGCGGAAATATTAAAATCCTGAAATCTTTTCAGATTCTCCGCAGAAAAATCTGCTGCTTCCTCGGTTATAATCAGTTTCGTGCTATTGTCCATGTTCATAATCTCCTAACTTTTTGATTGTGAAAATATAATACCATAAATTGGTAAAAATGGCAATAGTTTCCGAGAAATTTTTTCAGAATTTTTTTGCAGACGTTTTTCGACGTATTTTGCTTACCGGAAAAACCACAAGATATAGTGTTAGCTATTTCTGCTATCCACCATAAATTGCGCCGCAACGCCGTAACCCTCCTGTGTGTTGTTCAACAGCACATGGGTGACTGCTCCTACCAGCTTGTTGTTTTGCACAATCGGGCTGCCGCTCATTCCCTGCACAATTCCACCACATTCGGCAAACAATCTCTCATCTGTAATCTTTATGACAAAATTTTCATTATTTTGCGGATTGCGGTTGCGGATTGACGTGATTTCCATCTCGTAGCACCGCGGTGTATCGCCGTCTACCGAGGTCAGCAATTGCGCTTTGCCAACCCTGATTTCATCCACATCCGCAATTTCAACCTCCTGTCCGTCCATTTCCGTTTGCTCCTCAATCGTGCCGAAAATGCCGTTTCCGGTGTTGTCTGTCAGTTTGCCCAGCGTTTTATCGGTGAAATACCCGTTCAGGCTGCCTGCCTTTCCGGCGCTGCTCTTTGTCACTGAGCTGATGTTCGCGCCGACAATCTCCGCCGAGCCGAGCGGCATCAAAGCGCCGGTATCATTGTCGCATATTCCGTGTCCCAGCGCGGCAAAATAATCATGCTCTTTGTCGTAATAGGTCATGGTGCCAATCCCTGCGCAGCTGTCGCGCACCCATGCTCCGAGCAGATAAGAGCCGGCGGTATTCTTTTTGGGCTTGACCTCTTTATACAGCTCCTTGCCGCTGCGCTCAATCAGGAGCTGTATTGCCTTGCCGCCGCAGCCGGCGGAGGCTGTCTGCAGCTCCTCGTTGGTGTGAATCGCAGTGCCGTTTACCTTTTTGATGACGTCGTTCACCTGCAATCCGCCTTCTTTGGCAGGACATACATAGCGCGCGCCGTCAAAGTAATCCTCTAACTCCACTACCATCACGCCGTCATTATAGAATTTTACGCCAAAGGGCTGACCACCCAAGATGACGCGCTGACTGTTTTCTCCGGCATACGCGGTTGAAATGCCGCTGATCATCCACAACGCTGTCAGTATCACACATATTTTGACGGTTTTTTTCAAAAAATCACCTCCTTTCGGTTGCGTTTATTAGGATTTGCGTTTATAATAAAGTTATAGCACTCCGTCAAATATTCCGAAAAAACGTTGGAAGTACCGCGTTTCGGAATCGCGGAAAAGCGGAAATTTTTCTAAAATTTTCAAAATGAGTTGTATTTTACAGATTTGAGGGTCAGTATGTCAGATTCATTAAAGGGCTTAACCTCTGCCGAGGTAGCCGAGCGTGTCGCGCAGGGCAAGGTAAATACTTCCGCAACATTGAAAACAAAGTCAGTCAAGCGGATATTTTATGATAATATTTGTACGTTATTCAACTTGATTAACGTACTGCTGTTTATCTCGCTGCTGCTGGTCGGCTCCTATAAAAATATGCTGTTCATCGGCGTTGTGTTTTTCAACACGATTATCGGAATCGTGCAGGAGATTCGCTCCAAGCGCAGTGTTGACCGCCTCACGATTCTTACCGAGACCAAGGCGGAGGTGCTGCGCGACGGCAAAACGACGCAAATCCCCAAGGAGGAGTTGGTACTCGACGATTTGATTTACCTCTCCCGCGGCAATCAGATTCCGGCGGATGGTGTGGTGATTGACGGCAGCTGTAAGGTGAACGAAAGCCTGCTGACGGGCGAATCTGATCTCATCGAAAAAGCACAGGGTGATGAGCTGCTCTCCGGCAGCTTTATCTCTGCCGGCAAGTGTGTTGCCCGTGTCACGCGCGTCGGCGCGGATTGCTATGCCGCAAAAATCAACAGCGAAGCGAAATATATCAAGAAAAACAATTCGCAAATTCTCAAATCCTTCCGCTTTATCATTAAGCTCTGTACCATCATTATCTTTCCGCTGGGTGTGCTTTTGTTTTGCAGTCATCTCTTTTTCCAGAACGCCGGCTTGCAGCAGTCTGTGGTCGGTACGGTCGCCGCGTTGGTCGGCATGATTCCCGGCGGCATGATTTTGCTGACCAGTTCCGTGCTTGCGGTATCCATCATCCGTCTTTCGCGCAAAAAGGTTTTGGTCAATGAGATGTATTGCATCGAAACCCTCGCGCGTGTGGATGTCATTTGTCTGGATAAAACCGGCACACTGACAGCGGACGCCATGCACGTCTCCGAGCTGATGCCGCTCCATGGCGCGGAGCCTGATATTATGACCGCGCTTGCTTCCGTGCGTCATGCCAGCGAGGACGTCAACGCGACACTGCAGGCAATCGGGGATTATACCGAGAAGATTCAGCCCTTAGCGTGCACCTCCTTTACACCTTTTGCGTCTGAAACCAAGTGGTCGGGCGGCACCTTTGCCGACGGCAAGACCTATATCATCGGCGCGGCAGAGTTTGTATTTTCTGATAAAGAAAAATACAAAGAGGTTTTTGACCGCATTGCCGCGATTTCCGAGACTGTCCGTATCATCACGCTTGCCTGTTCCGACAAACCGATTGAAAATCAGACCTTGCCGGATGATTTAACCCCCATGGCGTTAGTCCTGATTAAGGACACGCTGCGCGAAAATGTCAATGAAACTGTCAATTATTTTAAAGAGCAGGGCGTTACCCTGAAGGTAATCTCCGGTGACAGTGTCCATACCGTGCAGAATATCGCGCGTGATACCGGTATTGAGGGTGCCGACCGCGCGATTGATATGACGGAAATCCATACCGACGAGGAGCTTGACGAGGCGGCGGAACACTGCAACATCTTCGGCAGAGTCACACCGGCGCAAAAGAAAAAGTTAGTGCTTGCCCTCAAATCGCACGGACATTCCGTAGCGATGACCGGCGATGGCGTCAATGACGTTTTGGCGCTGAAGGAAGCGGATTGTTCTGTTGCCATGGCTTCCGGCAGCGAGGCGGCGCGTAATGTTTCGCAGTTAGTGCTGGTTGACAACGACTTTGCCGCCATGCCCGAGGTGGTGGCTGAGGGCAGACGTACCATCAACAACATTGAACGCAGCTCCTCACTGTACCTTGTCAAAACCATCTATTCCATTCTTCTGTCGCTGTTCTTTGCGTTTTCCGCGCTTACCTACCCCTTTGCGCCGATTCAGCTCACCCTTATCGGTGCGCTTACCACCGGACTCCCGTCCTTTGTGCTGGCGCTCCAGCCCAACCGCAATATCGTCAAGGGTAATTTTACACTCAATATCATCGCGCGTGCGTTGCCGGCGGCACTATGTGTCTTTTTCAATGTCATCACCGCCGCGATTCTCAGCGTCGCGCTGCAGCTGCCGCATGAGGAGGTCTCCACCATTGCCGTCTATGTCACAGCGCTGACCTGTCTGATGCTGGTATTCCGTTTATCGCTGCCGCTCAACGCTTTGCGCGGCGCCATGCTTGCCATATGTGGTGTGGGATTGACAATTGCCTTCGTTTTCTTTGGCAGTGTTTTCAATCTGATTTTCCTCAGTCCCCAGTCAATCCTCATTCTCTGCATCTTAGCGGTGCTCACGTTGGTTGTTTTCAACCTCTTGTACTCCTTTGCCGACCGGTTTATTGAAAGACATAAAAATAATTCCAAAAGAGAAAAATAATAATGAATTTACCCGAACAACCCCAATGGATTATTGAAAAGCTGCGTCAGCAGGGCTTCGAAGCCTACGCTGTCGGCGGCTGTGTCCGCGACAGTTTGCTCGGTATGACGCCGCACGATTGGGACATTTGTACCTCGGCAAAGCCCGAGCAGATCAAGGCGTGCTTTGATGGTTTTCAGACTGTTGATATCGGCATACAGCACGGTACTGTCGCAATTGTGCTCGACCATATCCCCTACGAGGTGACCACCTATCGTATCGACGGCGAATATGCGGACAACCGCCATCCCTCCTCCGTCACCTTTACGTCGAGTCTGCGTGAGGACTTGGCACGGCGGGACTTTACCGTCAACGCCATTGCCTGCAACGCCGCAGGGGAGATTGCCGATCCCTTCCAAGGCAGACGCGACTTAAAAAATCGGCTGATTCGCTGCGTCGGCAATCCCGACCGCCGCTTTGAGGAGGATGCGCTGCGGATTCTCCGCGCGTTGCGTTTCGCATCCTGCTATCGGTTTCAGATAGAAGCCAAAACCGCCGCCGCCATTCACCGCCATGCCGGTCTGCTGCGCCGTATTGCTGTCGAGAGGATACAAACGGAGCTGTCTCGGCTGCTCTGCGGCGACGGTGTGGAGCAGATACTCAACGACTATCGGGATGTTATTGCTGTTTTTGTTCCGGAGCTGCGGGAAACCTTCGACTTTGATCAGCACAATCCGCATCATTGCTATGATGTTTACCGCCATATCGTCCATTCCGTCTCACTTGTTCCGCAGGAGCCGCTGCTTCGCCTGACAATGCTTTTTCACGATATCGGCAAGCCGCGTGTCTGCACGGTGGATATGCTGGGGCATTGCCATTTCAAGGGACACCAGCAGGTAAGCGCGGATATTGCTGTTGATGTGCTCCGTCGGCTCCGCTTTCCAACGGAACTCATTCACACCTGCGAGCAGTTGGTGATTTATCACGATGTGCGCTACAACGGAGAAAAATCTCAAATCAAGCGCATCTTAAATAAGCTCGGCGAAGAAAACTTCCGTCGGCTGTTTTCGGTGCAGTACGCCGACACGCTTTCCCAATCAGCCTATCAGCGTGAAGAAAAGCTGCGCAAGCTTGCGCTTGCGCAGGCACAGTTAGAGGAAATCCTCTGTGAACAACAGTGCTTTTCCCTTCGTCAGCTTGCGGTCAACGGCCGTGATTTAATCGGCGCCGGCGTGCCGCAGGGCATGGAAATCGGCAGAATTCTGCATTTACTGTTAGAGGACGTCATCGACGAAAAATTGCCCAATGAAAAAGCTGCCCTCTTGGCGGCAGCAAAAGAATATTCCAAAAAAGAATAAAAGCCCGACCGCTTGGTCGGGCTTTTCGATATGCACAATCAAATTCTGGCGACGCCGGATGCTATCGCGGCTTCTTTGACCGCCGCGGCGACGGTTTTTCCGACACGTGGGTCAAAGGCGTGGGGCAGAATGTAGTCAGCGCTGAGCTTGTCATCCTCCACCAGCGAAGCAATCGCGTAGGACGCGGCAACCTTCATTTCCTCATTGATATCGCTCGCGCGGCAGTCCAGCGCACCGCGGAAGATGCCCGGAAAGGCGAGGACGTTGTTAATCTGATTCGGAAAGTCGCTTCTGCCGGTACCCACCACAGCGGCGCCGGCTTTCTTGGCGAGGTCAGGCATGATTTCCGGCGTAGGATTCGCCATCGCGAAGATAATCGGATTTTCCGCCATAGACTGCACCATCTCCTCACTCACGCAGCCTGCCGCCGAAATGCCGATAAATACATCCGCACCCTTCATCGCGTCCGCAAGCGTGCCGGTTTGGTGACTTAAGTTGGTGATTTCCGCCATCTCACGCTTTGCCGCGTTGAGACGTTCATCACCCTTGCAGATAATACCCTTGCTGTCGCACAGCGTGATATTCTTTACGCCCATATGCAGCAGATGCTTGGCAATCGCGATACCGGCAGCGCCGGCGCCGTTCATCACCACGCGGATGGCGTCGAAGTTTTTGCCGACGAGCTTGAGAGCATTGAGCAGACCTGCCGCGACAATAATTGCCGTACCATGCTGATCGTCATGAAAAATCGGAATGTCATATTTTTCCTTGAGCTTCTGTTCAATCTCAAAACAGCGCGGCGCGGCGATATCCTCGAGATTAATGCCGCCGAACGAGCCGGAAATCAGATAAATCGTGTTGACAATCTCATCAACGCTCTTGCTGCGGACACACAGGGGAAAGGCGTCCACATTGCCAAACGCCTTAAACAGGGCGCATTTGCCTTCCATCACCGGCATACCTGCCTCGGGACCGATATCACCGAGACCGAGTACGGCGGTACCGTCGGTGATGACCGCGACAAGATTGCTTCTTCTTGTCAGCTCATAGCTTTTGTCATAATCCTTCTGGATTTCGAGGCATGGCTCCGCAACGCCGGGGGTATAGGCGAGCGCCAGTTCCTCGGAGGTTGAAATCGGCACTCGAGAGACAACCTCAATCTTGCCGTTCCAATCGTAATGACATTTGAGTGATTCCTTTCTGATATCCATAAAATGACTCCTTTCAAAAAGCAAAACATTTGACAATTGACCGTTTTTGAAGTATGATAATACTGCGAGTACGCCGAACAGCCGCGGGCAGCTTCCGAAAGGAACTGTGCGAGGAAAGTCCGGGCTTCACAGAGCGATAATAACGGCTAACCGCCGCCGGGGGCGACCCCAGGGCCAGTGCAACAGAAAACAACCGCCCGCTCATGCGGGTAAGGATGGAAAGGTGAGGTAAGAGCTCACCGGAGGGTGGGAGACCACTCTGCCGTGTAAACCCTATTTGAAGCAACACCGTGGAAGGACATCATACGCTTGCTCGGCGTGTCCTGAGGAGGTGGCATCGAGCAGGTTCGGGCAACCGACTGCCAAGATAGATGGCTGTTCAAGACAGAACCCGGCTTACAGACATACTCGTTAAGACTGCTTTATGCAGTCTTATTTTTTTGCAATGATTTTTTCAGCGCATTTGATACCGTCCACTGCGGCGGAGATAATGCCTCCGGCATATCCCGCGCCTTCACCGCAGGGATAAAGTCCCGCGACAGCAATACTCTCCAGTGTTTCCGTGCTGCGCAGAATTCTGACCGGAGAGGAGCTGCGCGTTTCCGCGCCGGTCAGCACGGCGTCGGGATGGTCAAAGCCTTGCAGCTTCCTGCCCATCGCCGTGATTGCCTGCTTCATCGAGTGGCAAACCGCCTCGGACAGCAGTGTGTTCAGATTGCTGAGTGTGTAATCGGGACCGATGCTCGGCAGTACGTTGCCGAGACGGTTGGAGGGGGTATTTTGTAAAAAGTCGCCGACACGCTGTACCGGCGCGTGATAATTGCCGCCGCCGAGCACAAAAGCCTTTTGCTCCAAATTCCGCTGGAAGTACATTCCGCCAAGCGGGCTGTCGGAGCCAAAGTCCTCAGGTGTCACGCTGACCAGCAACGCGGCGTTCGAGTTGCGCTCATGCCGCGCGAATTCACTCATACCGTTGGTGCACAACCTGCCTTCCTCGCTGGAAGCGTTCACTACCTTGCCGCCGGGACACATACAGAACGTGTAGGCGCCTCTGCCGTTGTCGGTATGCACATTCATTTTGTAATTCGCCGCGCCAAGACGCTTGTTGCCGGCAAATTTGCCGTATTGCGCCTTGTCAATCTCCTCGCGCAGATGCTCGATTCTTGCGCCGACAGAAAAAGGCTTTGCCTCCATGGGAAGTTGTCCGGCGTGGAGCATCTCAAAGGTATCGCGCGCGCTGTGCCCGATGGCAAGAATCAGGCTGTCCGTTTCTATTACAAGCTCTTTTCCGTTTTGCTCCGCGACAGCGGCAGTCAAGCGTCCGTCGCGGACGCGCAATCCTGTCAGCTTGGTTTCAAACATCACCTGACCGCCGAGTGAGATAATCTCCTCGCGCAGCGCTTTGACGGTGATTTTCAGCTTGTCCGTGCCGATGTGCGGCTTTGCGTCATAGAGAATTTCATCCGGTGCGCCGTGTCTGACGAATTCCTCCAATACCTTGCGCTGACGGCTGTCCTTGGTACCGGTGTTGAGCTTGCCGTCTGAAAAGGTACCGGCGCCGCCCTCGCCGAACTGCACGTTGGAAACCGTGTCCAGCGCACCGCTTGTCCAAAACCGCCGCACATCCTCTGTGCGCCTGTCCACATCTCTGCCGCGTTCGATAATCACCGGCTTTGCGCCGCTCTGCGCCAGCACCAGTCCGGCAAACAGACCTGCCGGTCCCATGCCGACCACCAAGGGGGCAGTACCGCCCTTCCACGGCGGTACCGTGTAGGTATACGGCTGCGCCTTCGCGGTATTTTTGGCGCGTTTCAGTACCGCGTCCTCATTGCTGTTTAAGGTGACGTCGATGGTGCAGAGAAAATATATATTGTCCTTTTTCCGCGCGTCAACCGAGCGGCGGAAGATGCTTGCGCTCTGAATAGCGCTGTTTTCCACGCGCAGCTCGCGGCATATTTTTTTGCGGATCACCGCGTCGCTGTAGTCGAGCGGTAAATGCACATTGTTGATTCGTATCATAGCTCTTCACCGACAATTTTTCCGCTGACAAAGGCAAAATGCAGGTTGTAGCCGCCGCATATGCCGCAGATATCCACCGCCTCGCCGCAGACGAAAAGATTTTTGATTTTCTTGCTTTGCAGCTTGCTGTCCAGCTCCGATGCCAAAACGCCGCCGCGTGCGCACTGCGCCTGGTCGAAGCCGCTGTTTTCCGTGACCGTAAACGGAAAACATTTCACGGTTTTTGCCACAGCGCGGAGCTGCTGCTCGGTCAGCTTGCCGCATGGAAGCGAAAGGTTGGCAACGCCGCTTTGCTTCATCACCGCCTGTGCCAGCCTTGTCTGTAAAATACCCGTTAACAGGCGGTCTGCGGTTTGTAGAGAAAATAAAGAAAAATTCCTTTTCAGAATTATACTTAATTCTCTTTCGGAAATATCCGGTAATAAATCTGCCGTTATCACATCACCCTTTTGCGTAAAGAGCGAAAGATTAAATACACAGATACCTGACAGCGCGCCGTCGGCAAACTGTATCTCTCCGGCTTCCGTTTTCAGGCATTGATTGCCGCGCCACAGGCTGACGCTGCCGGCGGCGCGAAGCCCTTTCAGCGATTTCAGATACGCCGACTGCACGCGGACGGGACAAAGCGCCGGTTGAAACGGCGCGGTGCGCAGACCGAGGTTGCGCAGAATATCCATGCCGGCGGCAGAGCCGCCTAATTTCGGCGCTGCCTTGGAGCCGCAGGCGATAACCAGCTTGTCGCCGGTATAGACGTTCTCGCCGGTTTTAATGGTGAAGCCTTCTTGTTGTCGCTGCACACTGTGGGGCGTCTCCGCGCAAAATAGTTCCACGCCCAGCCGTTCGCAAGCGAACCGCAGGACATCCAGCACCGAACTCGCCTGCTTTGAAACGGGATACACCCTTCCTTCGCTGTCCGCGCAGGTCATCAGACCGAGCCTGCCGAATTCCTCGCGCAAAAACGCCGCGTTATAATCGGTCAGCAGCGTCTCCATTCGCGGTTGAAGGCTGCCGGTATAGTTAGCTCCCGACAGATGCAGATTGGTCAGGTTGCATCTGCCGTTTCCGGTTGCAAGCAGCTTTTTGCCGACGCGGTCGTTTTTTTCAATCACGGCGACGCGCAGCTTGGGATGTTTGGTTTTGGCGGAAATCGCGCAGAATAAACCGGCAGCGCCGCCGACGAGAATCAGCGCGTAAAAGTGGTATTTCATGACATCACCCAAAAAAGCAAGGCAGCGTTTGCTGCCTTTTCATGTTCTTATTTCGGCGCCAGACAGGAGAAAATACCTCCCGCGCCCAGCGATACCAGCAGGCTTGCCGTACCCATGATAATGCCGGCAATCAGCACGCCGCACATGACGGCGATGGAGCTTTTTTTGAAGCCCATATCGAGAAAGCTTGCTGCAAGCGTACCGGTCCACGCGCCGGTACCGGGCAGCGGAATCGCGACAAAAAGCATCAGCGCGATAAAAAGACCTCTGCCTGCCTTGGCTTTCAGCTTTTCGCCGCCTCGTTCACCTTTGTTGTAGCACCATGTAAAGAATTTTCCGATATATTTTTTATCCTTACCCCAAATCAGTACCTTTCTTGCAAAAAAGTAAATCAGCGGCACCGGCAGCATATTGCCAACGACGCAGATGACATATGCCCAGAACAGCTGCCAGCCTTCCATACCCATGCCGACGGCGACGGGAATCGCGCCTCTGAGCTCGACAATCGGGACCATGGAGATGAAGAAGATAATTAAATAATTCAAAAACATAGTAAGCTCCTTTACAATCAGTCTCAAACAGTATAGCAGAATTTATGCTTTTTTTCAATAGCCAACTTCGCAAGTTTTTTGACCGGCGAAGCGGTTCTTTCCGTAAAAACTGACACATAAAATGAAAATCCATTCATTTTCATTGACAATCACCTGTTTTGATGTACAATAGACAGAGGAGTGATGATATGGAGAAGTGCGCTTCCATCCGATTTCGGGTGATTATTTTCATTTTGACAGCGGCGGCAATCGGGTTTGTGTTTTCACGCTCTGTGATGACAGCGGATGAATCCTCCATGGAAAGCGCCGGTATGCTTGAGTTTTTGAGCGGACTGTTGAAGGCAGTCGGCATCAGCGCGGAGCTGACCGACCACATCATCCGCAAGCTTGCGCATTTTACGGAATTCACGGTTGTCGGAATGCTGCTGACAAGCTGCGCGTATTCGTTTGACCGTCTGCGGCCGCATCGCTACTGGGCAACTGTTCTTTTTGCCGGATTGAGCACAGCGGTGGCGGATGAAACCATCCAACTGTTTTCCGACGGACGTTCGGGACAGATTACGGACGTGCTGCTCGATTTTTCGGGCGTTCTCACCGGAACAGCGCTGATGCTTGCGATTTTTGCAATCTATCGGCAAATCAAAAAAAGGAAGAACCAACATGAGTAACGAAATAAAAGCAGAAAACAAAATGGGAAATACCCCGATGCTGCGGCTGATTCTCTCGATGTCGCTGCCGGCGATGTTTTCCATGACCATCATGGCGATGTACAACGTCGTAGACAGCATTTTTATTGGCAACTACGATCAGGCGGGACTGACCGCCATTTCACTTGCCTATCCCTTACAGCTGTTTTTGATTGCCGCTTCGGTCGGCACCGCCATCGGCGTCAATTCGCTGGTATCGCGCAAGCTGGGCGAAAAAGATTTTGAAATGGCAAATTCCGCCGCGACGCATGGTCTTGTCACTTGTCTGTTTACCTACGCGGTCTTTTTGCTGCTCGGTCTGTTCGCGGTCAGACCGTTTATGAGCCTTTTTACCGCCGATGCGCATACTGCCGATTGCGGTGTGCAGTATCTCACCATCGTCCTTTGTTTTTCGGGCTTCTCGACGGTACAGGTGATGATTGAGAAAACACTTCAGGCAACAGGCAATATGATTTATCCGATGCTGTTCCAGCTGCTTGGCGCGGTGGTCAACATCATCTTCGATCCGCTGCTGATTTTCGGCATCGGCTTTTTTCCGGAATGCGGCGTCGCGGGTGCGGCAATCGCGACAGTGTTCGGTCAGTTCTGTGGCATGGTGTTCGCGGTTTTAGTTCTTTTTCGGAAAAATCATGAGGTGACAGTCAGCTTCAAGGGCTTCAAGCTCAACAAAATGATTCTGAAAAATATTTACTCCGTCGGCCTGCCTTCTATTATTATGCAGTCTATCGGCGCGGTTATGATGCTGGGACTCAACAGCATCTTCATGGCTGCCGGCTCCGCGGTCTCTGTCACGGTATTCGGCATTTATTTCAAGCTCCAGAGCTTTGTGTTTATGCCGTGCTTCGGACTGAATCAGGGTGTCATGCCTGTCATCGGTTATAACTACGGCGCCCGCAACAAGGCGCGTGTCTACTCCGCGCTCAAATGCGGCATTATCATCGCCTTGGTCATCATGTCCGCCGGGGTACTGGTGATGTGGCTGATTCCCGAGCAGTTGATTTCCATGTTCGGCGGCGGTCAGGAGCTGATGGAGGTCGGCGTACCGGCGTTTCGCACCGTCAGCCTGTGCTTTTTGCCGGCAGCGGCAGGCATTCTTTTTACCACGCTGTTCCAGGCGGTAGGCAAGGGTGTGCGCAGTCTGTTGATGTCCGTGTGCCGTCAGTTGGTGATTCTGTTGCCGGTCGCGCTGCTGCTCTCCGTCACCGGCGGCGTCGGTGCGGTGTGGTTCGCGTTTCCCATCGCGGAAATCGGCAGCTTGCTGTTGGCAATCGGCTTTTTTCTCAATCTTGTCAAGGGCGATTTCAAAAAGCTCAGTTAAAAAAACTCACCTCAGTGCATATATTTGCATTGAGGTGATTGTTTTGGAGGAAAACCGCAGTACCATAACCTACGATGATGATTGGCAGCGTGTGACCGAGCCGGAGACGCCGGTGATTGTACAGCCGTCTGAGAAGGAGCCGCAGCCGCCGGAACCATCGCGTGTCCATACGCCGCCGTCACAGCTGCTTTTGGCGGTGCAGCTGATTGTGTGCCTGCTGATTGCGCTGGCGGCGCTTGTACTCAAAAGCGTCGGCGGAGAAATGTACCACACGGCGCGGCAGTGGTACACAGAAGCCCGCGACAGCTCCGCGATTTTTGACGGACGCCATGACTTCGATCTGTCTGCTTTGCTGATGCCGTCTACGTCCGATGAAGCTTAAAATCGGCGGCGTACGGATTGAAATTTCCTTTTTGCTGCTCTGCCTTGCCGCTGTCAGCGTCATTTTCAGGGTGTTTCCGGGCTTTTGCTGCTGCGCGTTGGCAGTCGTTGTGCATGAATCCGGGCATCTGCTGACGATGCGGCTGCTTGGCTATATGCCTGAAAGTATCCGGATTTCTCCCTTTGAAATAATGATTTCCGATCCTTCGCGGCAGGAACGGACAGCAAAAGAAAATTTTTTGATTATTTTTTTCGGTCCTATTGCGAATTTTATTTGTTTTCTTCCGTGTTTTCTGCTATACTTAGGAGGTACGGAAAAAATCCTGCCGTTCGCGGCGGCAAATCTCTCGGTTGGACTGTTCAATCTGCTGCCCGTTTTGTCGCTGGATGGCGGTCAGCTGCTCTATCTGCTGCTGAGCCGCCGCAGAACGCCTGAGCAGGCGGAGCGCGTTGTCTGCCGCCTGACCTTTTGCAGCATTTTTCCCCTTGCGGCACTGGGATTTTATACCCTGTTTCGTTCACACTACAATTTTTCGCTCCTCTTTGTCTGTGCGTATCTGGTTTTTTCGCTGTTGACAAGGCAGGAA
This sequence comes from Ruminococcus sp., assembly GCA_017471345.1. GTDB lineage: Bacteria > Bacillota > Clostridia > Oscillospirales > Acutalibacteraceae > Ruminococcoides. The sequence goes on along the minus strand of JAFUUV010000037.1, from coordinate 694 downwards.
AAATTCTTCTGACGGAGGTTTTTATGGTCAGCAGGGAAGTCGAACAACTGCTCCTCAAGGTGCAGAAGCCGGGACGCTACGTCGGCGGCGAGCTTAACGAGGTCATCAAGGACAAAAAGCAGGTGGATGTGCGCTTTGCCTTTTGCTTTCCCGACACCTACGAGGTCGGTATGTCGCACCTCGGCATGAAAATTCTATACAGCCTGTTCAACGACACGGACTATATCTGGTGCGAGCGCGTTTTCGCGCCGTGGACGGATATGGAAGCGCTGATGCGTGAGCACCACATTCCGCTGTACGCGCTCGAAAGCGGCAATCCTGTCTCTGATTTCGATTTTATCGGCTTTACGCTGCAATATGAACTGAGCTACACCAATATGCTCAATATGCTGCGGCTCAGCAACGTTCCCATCCGTTCCAAGGACAGAACCGCGCTGAAAAATATTGTTGTCGCCGGAGGCCCCTGCGCCTGCAACCCCGAGCCGATTGCCGATTTTGTGGATATCTTCTTCATCGGCGAGGGGGAAGAGGTTGATTTGGAGGTCATCGAGCTGTTCCGGAAGTGCCGTGCCGAGGGCAGCAGCAAGGAGGAGTTTCTCAGGCAGTGCGCCCATATTGAGGGCGTCTATGTACCCTCGCTGTATGAGGTTGCCTACCATGAGGACGGCACCATCAAAAGCTTCACGCCGAAGGG
>JAFUUV010000036.1 GCA_017471345.1 Ruminococcus sp. | reverse complement strand
ATAATACTAATACCTAATAAAAAGTAGACAATCTTTGCGGTCTATTTTCCGCAATACTGCGTTGTCGTCCTTGCAAGGCGTCAGCCTTGCCGCGTCCTTCGCCTTGTCTTGCGAAAAATATCCTCGCAAAGTATTAGTCTACTTTCTATCAGGAATTAGTATAAGAATGCACACTCCGACAAATAAATCACGCGCTGTGTAGTACAATAACCCTATCTGTACAAATAGGGATGTGAGAATGTGAAGTTGTTTTCGTTTTCAAAGGATATCGGCATCGACCTCGGCACCGCCAACACCCTGGTATGGCTGCGCGGACGCGGCATTGTCCTGCGCGAGCCGTCGGTGGTGGCGGTGGACACGCACACCAACAGCGTGCTGGCGGTCGGCAAACAGGCGCGTGATATGATTGGCAGAACGCCGGATTCCATCGTCGCCGTGCGTCCGCTCAAGGACGGTGTTATCGCGGATTTCGATGTAACCGCGCGGATGATTCGCCATTTTTTGCGCAAGGCGGTACGCGCCGGACTGTTCACCAAGCCGCGCGTTGTCATCTGCCTGCCGACCGGCGTGACGGAGGTCGAGCGCAAGGCGGTCGAGGACGCGGCGTATCAAGCCGGCGCCAAGCCGCCTGTCACGCTGATTGAGGAGCCGATGGCGGCGGCAATCGGCGCCGGACTGCCGGTGGACGAGCCGGTGGGCAGCATGGTCGCGGACATCGGCGGCGGCACCAGCGAGGTGGCGGTGGTCTCTCTCGGCGACATCGTGACCGCGTGCTCGGTGCGCGTCGCCGGCGACCGCTTTGACGAAGCGATTGCCCACTATGTCAAAAAGCATTACAACCTGCTCATCGGTGAGCGTACCGCCGAAAACATCAAGCTGCAAATCGGCTCCGCTTTTCCGGTCGGCGAAACCGAGGAAATGACCGTCAAGGGCAGAAATCTGCTTGACGGTCTGCCCAAGGACGTTACCATCACCTCCGACGAAGCGCGTGAGGCGCTGGCGGCGCCCCTGGCGCGGATTATCGAAGCCATCAAAACGACGCTGGAGCAGACGCCGCCCGAGTTAGCGGCGGATATTTTCGACCGCGGCATCATGCTCACGGGCGGCGGCGCGCTGCTGCGCGGCATCGACCTGCTGGTCGCCCAGCAAACGGGAATGCTTGTCCGCGTTGCCCAGCGGCCGCTCGACTGTGTGGTGGAGGGTGCCGGCAAGCGTCTCGGCGGACCGCCTGCCGCCGCGCTGCGACGCGGCAAAGGACGATGAAGCGCCGCCGCGCCGTCCTGCTTGTCACACTGCTGTTAGCGGCTTTGGCAGAGGTCTGTGCTCCTGCCGCGCAGGGGGTGCGCCGACTGACCGGCGGCGCCTTGCGGCTGACGGCGGAAGCCGCCGCGACGCTGCGGCAGCCGTCCTATGAGGATTTACAGGCGGAAAACGAGCGGCTCTCGGCGGCGCTTGGCGAGCTGCGGACAACAGAGGCGGAAAATGCCGCGCTCCGCGCCGAAAACGAACGGCTGCTGCGGTATTTTCATCTCCAAAAATCACAGCCGTCGCTCACGCTGCTGCCGGCTGTCGTTGTCGCGCGGCATTCGCGCGACGACAACGGCTTTACGCTCAATGTCGGCGCTGACCTCGGCGTGCAGCCCGACAACGCGGTGGTCGCTGACAGCGGCTTGGTGGGATATGTGCTGACGACCGATTCGGACAGCTGCCGCGTCAGCACCCTGTACGCGCCGCGCACGCGCGTCAGCGTCAGGGATGCGGCGACGGCGGACAGCGGTATTCTCAGCGGCACGGACGGCGAGCTGCGGATGGAGCATCTTGCCGAGGACAGCCGTGCGCAGGCAGGCGACCTGATTGTCACCTCCGGCGACGGCGGCGTCTATCCCGAAAATCTGATTATCGGCACGGTGGAGGCGGTGCGGCTCGACGCTTACGACGCGTCGCGCTATGCGGTGGTGCGTCCGGCGGTTGACATGGAAGCTCTCGCCGACGCGGCGGTCGTTACCGCCTTTGAAGAAGCGGAGGTGAAGCGCCATGAGTAAACGGCTGCTGCGCGTGCTTCTGCTTGTATGCGAGCTGTTTCTGCTGTACCTCCTCGACAATACGCCCGTTCCGCTTCCGGTCAGACCGCTGCTGCTCGTTGCCGCCGCGTTGTCGCTGACGGGCGCGGATGTTGCTGTGGCGACGGTCTGCGGCGCGGTCTGCGGCTTTCTGACCGACGTCGGCGGCGGTACGGCGTACTTTGCGGTCGCGCTGACGCTGCTGTGTTTCGCGCAGTCCACACTCTTACATACGGTGTTCCGCAACCGTCTGCTCTCGCTGTGGCTGTTGTCCTGCGGCGCGGCGGCGGTGCTGCTCGGCTTGTCGGTGCTCCTGCGGCTGCTCACGGGTGAGGGACTCAGTTGGCGTGTGCCGCTGCGCGCGGCGCTGACCTTGTTGTGTGTGCTACCGCTGTCCGCTTTGCATCGCGGGAGGCGTCATGAAACAATCTGAACACACGCGGGTGTACCGTGCCTGCGTTTTGATATTGCTGCTGATTTTTGCGGTATTCACCGCGCGGCTCATCGACTGGCAGCTCCTGCACGGCGATGCATACCGCGCCATCGCCATGCAGGAGGCAGGCTACCGCGTCGGCACCGAGGCGGTGCGCGGTGAAATTCTTGACCGCGACGGCAAGGGGCTGGTGGTCAACACCACCCACCGGCGGATTGTTCTCGAAAAGCCGCTGCTGCCGCGCGAGCATTTGGACAGCCTGCTCGCAGCATTGATCGCCCTGACCGAACAGAGCGGAGACAAGTGGGCGGATACCCTGCCGGTGGAGGAGAGGGACGGAAAATTTATCTTTCGGGACGGCGACCGCGAGAGCTTGCCCGAGCCGGAAAACGCGGCGGCGTGCATCGCCGCGCTCCAAGCGCGTTACCATATCGCGGACGACTTGACGCCGCGTGAGCTGCGCAATGTGATTTCTGTGCGCTTCGGCATGGAGCAGGAGTCCGCGAGCCGCTACATCTTCGCGCCCGACGTCAGCGTCGCGTGCATGAGCGCGGTCAGCGAGCGCACCCAGGGCGTCACCGGCGTGGCGGTCGAGACCTACCGCGTCCGCGCGGCGGCACAGCCGACGCTGGCGCCGCATCTGCTCGGCGCGACCGGCGCGATATCGGCGGAGGAGTACGAGGCGCTGGCGGACGAGGGCTACCGCCTGACGGACAGCATCGGCAAATTCGGTGTGGAGGCGGCGTGGGAGAGCGCTCTGCGCGGCACGGCAGGCAGCAAAACCCTGCTCCGCACCGACGGAGAAACGCCGGACACGGTCGAGCAGGTCAACGCGCGTCCGGGCGGCACCGTCTGGCTGACCATCCGCTCCTCGCTGCAGGCGGCTACGGTCAAGGCGCTGGCGGAGAATATCCGTGCCGCCAACGCCGCCGGCGCGAAGGACTGCACCTCCGGCGCGGCGGTGCTGCTGAATGTCAGCGATTTTTCGGTATTGGCGGCGGCAAGCGCGCCGACCTACGACCTCAACCGCTACAGCGCCTACGGCGACGACTATGTCGCGCTGGCGGCGGACGAGCGTGCGCCCCTGTTTGACCGCGCGTTTTCGGGCAGCTTCGCGTGCGGCTCGGTGTTTAAGCCGTGCGTCGCGTTAGCGGCTCTGCAGGAGGGCGTGGTGACGCCGTCCGAGGAGATTGTTTGCACGCGCTACTACGATTATTATCCCGACAACCCCGTCGCCTGTATGCACTACCACGGCGCACAGAGCCTTGACGCCGCCATGGCGCATTCCTGCAACTATTATTTCGCCGAGGTCGGACGGCGGTTGGGCATCAAACGGATTTCCGCCTATGCCGCCGCCCTTGGTCTGGGCGAACCGACCGGACTGGAAACCGAGGAGAGCCGCGGCGTCCTTGCCGGTCGTGACAGCACCGGCTGGACAGCCGGCAACACCGTACAGGCTGCCATCGGACAGTCCGACAACGCCTTCACGCCGGTGCAGTTAGCGGCGTACACCGCGACGCTCGCCAACGGCGGCAAGCGTCTGAATGTTCATGTGACGGAAAAAATCACCGACTACAGCCGCGAAAACATTCTGTGGCAGGCAGCGCCGAGGGTGCTGTCCGAGGTCACCGTCAGCGGCAAAGCCCTCGCCGCCGTGCAGGAAGCCATGCGCCTGACGGCACATTCGCCCGAGGGCACCGCCTACCGTGTGTTCGGCGACTTTTCGCCGCAAATCGCCGCCAAAACCGGCACCGCCGAAAATGCCGGCAGCGACCACGCGGCGTTCATTTGTTACGCGCCGTTTGACCGTCCGCAGGTCGCGCTGGCGGTGATTTTGGAGCACGGCGCGGACACGCTTTATGCCATGCGGACAGCCCGCGCGATGCTGCAAGCGTACTTTGCCTAATAAGTGAACCTGTCGCCCTACAATAATTTAGCACTATTAACAAAAACATTCTGAAAAATTTGTTTGATAAAATCCTTTCGTGTTATTGCTCTTTGCAACATTTTGTGATAGAATAAACAAGAGGTATTGTAATTATGAACAATGTAATCGTTGTGGCGTCCGGCAAGGGCGGTACCGGCAAATCTACGGTGTGCATCTGTCTTTCGGTCGCCTTGGTGCGGCAGGGCAAAAAGGTGCTCCTGATTGACTGCGACTGCGGTATGCGCGGACTCGACATTATGCTCGATATCGAGCAGGATATTCTCTTTGACGCTTCCGACGCCGTGTGCGGCAACTGCTCCTTCGGCGAGGCGGTCTATAAAAGTAAAAACAACGATAATCTCTTTTTGATGGCGGCTCCGTTTGACGCGGAAAACGAGCTCAGCCCGTCGGTGTTTCGCCAGTTAGTGGCGTCGGTGCGGCAGAATTTTGACTATGTCATCATCGACTCGCCTGCCGGCATCGGCTCGGGCTTTGTCACCGCCTGTGCGCCGGCTGACCGCGCGCTGATTGTCACCAATGCCGAACCCACCGGCGTGCGCGGCGCTGTCAAGGTGCGCACGCGGCTCGAGGCACTCGGCATCGCGGATGTGCGGCTGGTAATCAATCGCTTTGACAAGCGGCTGTTCCGCCGGTTGGGATTTTATGCCGACCTTGACGCGGTGATTGACGCGTCGCAGACACAGCTGATTGCGCTGGTGCCCTTTGACCTCAACATTTCGGTGGTCATGCAGCAGGGCGCGGCAAGCGCCGCCGGCGGCGCGGTGTTTCCGCCGTTCGAGCGTCTCGCGCGGCGCGTAGAGGGCGAGCGGTGTCCGCTGGTGCTCAAGGGTATGCTATGATTTGATGATACAAATTCTGTAAAGTTTGGAGGATTTTGGATATGAATATTGCGCTTATTGCTCACGATGAAAAGAAAGAACTGATGGTGCAGTTTTGCATCGCTTACTGCGGCGCACTCAGCCGCAACACCCTCTGCGCCACCGGTACGACCGGCAAAATGGTCGCGGAGGCGACCGGTCTGTCCATCCAAAAATTCCTCGCCGGCTCTCAGGGCGGCAGCCAGCAGATTGCCGCGCGTATCGCCTGCAACGAGGTCGATATGCTTCTGTTTTTCCGCGACCCCCTCAGCCCCAAGCCCAACGAGCCGAATGATATGAATATGCTGCGCCTGTGCGATATGCACAACATCCCCGTCGCCACCAACATCGCGACTGCAGAGGTGCTGATTCACGGTCTGGAGCGCGGCGACCTCGACTGGAGAAATATTCTCAAATAAGGGCGCCGTATTTTGGGAGACGCCCATACATCAAAAACCGAATATGCTCTGTATCGGGCGGCGTTTGCTGCCCGATAATTCTGTTTATAGAGGGAGTGCGGCGAGCGGACGCGACCGGCGCGGGCTTGCCTGTTCCCGAGGAGGTATATATGGCTTTAATCACGAAGAAAATCAAAGGCACCGAGGATGTCCTGCCCAAGCAGAGCTATCGCTGGCAGTTCATCGAAAACATCATGCGCGAGGAAGCGCGTGTCTACGGCTTCCGCGAAATCCGCACGCCGGTGTTTGAGCACACCGAGCTGTTCGCGCGCGGCGTCGGTCAGACGACCGATGTGGTGCAGAAGGAGATGTACACCTTCGACACCAAGGGCGGCGAAAGCGTCACCCTGCGTCCCGAGGGTACCGCCGGCGCGGCGCGTGCCGTGCTCGAGCACAGCCTTGAAAACGAGGGCTTGCCCATCAAGGCAAGCTATTTTGTGTCCTGCTACCGCTACGAAAAGCCGCAGGCAGGCAGACTCAGAGAGTTTCACCAGTTCGGACTGGAGGAGTACGGCACCGCTTCACCGGCTGCCGACGCCGAGCTGATTTGCGCGGCGCAGTCCATCATCGACCGGCTCGGTCTTACGCAGGTGCGTCTCGAGCTCAATTCCATCGGCTGTCCGGAGTGTCGCGCCAAGTATAACCAAGCGCTGCGCGACTACTTTGGCGGCTACCGCGACCGCCTGTGCGCGACCTGTCTGACGCGTCTGGAGAAAAACCCCATGCGCCTGCTCGACTGCAAAAGTCCGCAGGATCGGGAAATCGCCAAGGACGCGCCGAAAATCACCGACTATCTCTGCGCTGAGTGTGAAAACCACTTTGCCGCCGTCAGGCAGTATCTTGACGCTGCCGGCATCGCCTATACCGTCAATCCCACCATCGTGCGCGGTCTGGATTATTACACCAAGACCGTCTTTGAGTTTGTCACCGACTGCATCGGCGCTCAGGGCACCGTCTGCGGCGGCGGCAGGTACGACGGGCTGATGGAGGAGCTGGGCGGCAAGCACACGCCGTCGCTGGGCTTCGCCATGGGACTCGAGCGCCTGCTGATGGTGATGGACGCGCAGGGTATCGCGATTCCGCAGCCGGCGCCGTGCGCCCTCTATATCGCCACGATGGGCGACAGCGCAAAGGTCAAGGCGTTCGAGCTGCTGCGCGGTGTGCGCGAGTGCGGTCTCTACGCCGAAACCGACGTGGCAGGCAGAGGCCTCCGCGCCCAGATGAAGTATGCCGACAAAATCGGCGCGCGGTATTCGCTGGTTCTCGGCGACAACGAGCTTGCCGAAAACAAGGCGCGTGTGAAAAATATGGAGAGCGGCGAACAGACCGAGCTTGCCCTTGACGAAACCTTCGCCGAGCGCTTTTCGGTGCTGCATCTCACCGCCGACACTGCCTTTGAAATGTAGGGCAGATGATAAAAGGGAGGATATATTGAAATGGCAGAATATATGACAGGCTTGAAGCGGACGCATTACTGCGGCGATTTGCGCATTGCCGACGCGGGCAGCGAGGTGGTTGTCTGCGGCTGGGTACAGCGCTGCCGCGACCTCGGTCAGCTGATTTTTATTGATTTGCGCGACCGCACCGGCGTCGTCCAGCTCGCCTTTACCGATCAGACCGACAGAGAAATCTTTGCCAAGGCGTTCGCCTGCCGCAGTGAGTATGTGCTCGCCGCCAAGGGCGTTGTCTGCGAGCGCAGCGCCAAAAATCCCGAAATCCCGACCGGCGATATCGAAATCGCCGTCAGCGATTTGCGCGTGCTGTCCAAGGCGCAGACGCCGCCGTTTGAAATTGTGGACGACAGCGAAACCAACGAGGAGCTGCGCCTGCGCTACCGCTACCTTGACCTGCGCCGCCGTCCGCTGCTGCAAAACCTGATGACGCGCAGCAAAATCAGCAAGGTCGCCCGCGACTACTTTGCGGAAAACGGCTTTGTCGAAATCGAAACCCCGATGATGATTAAGTCCACGCCCGAGGGTGCGCGTGACTACCTTGTGCCCTCGCGCCTGCACCACGGCTGCTTCTACGCGCTGCCGCAGTCGCCGCAGATTTACAAGCAGCTGTTGATGCTTGCCGGCTTTGACCGCTACATCCAGCTGGCGCGGTGCTTCCGCGACGAGGATCTCCGCGCTGACCGTCAGCCGGAGTTTACCCAGATTGATATGGAGCTTTCCTTTGTCGATGTGGAGGACATTCTCGAAATCAACGAGGGACTCTTCAAGCGTCTGTTCCGTGAGGTGCTCGGTCAGGAGCTGGAAACCCCCTTCGCGCGGATGACCTACGCCGAGGCGATGAACACCTACGGCTCCGACAAGCCCGACATCCGCTTTGACATGAAGATTACGGATATTTCCGATTTGGTCGCCCACTGCGGCTTCGGCGTGTTTACCGGCGCGATTGAGAACGGCGGCTCTGTCCGCGCGATTGTCGCGAAAAACGCCGCGTCAACCTACACGCGCAAGGAGATTGACAAGCTCACCGAATACGTCCGCGGCATCGGCGCCAAGGGACTTGCCTATGTCAGATGGGTGGACGAGCCCAACGCTTCCTTCAAGAAATTTATGACCGACGACGAGCTCGGCGCGATTTACGCGCGTCTCGGCGCGGAAAAAGGCGACGTGATTCTGATTGTCGCCGATAAAAACAGCACCGTGCTGTCTACTCTCGGCGCGCTGCGTCTCAAAATCGCCAAGCGCCTTGACATCATTCCCGACGTCTACAAATTCCTCTGGATTGTCGATTTTCCGTTCTTCGAGAAGGACGAGGAAAGCGGCGAGTGGGTGGCGATGCACCATCCCTTCACCATGCCGCGCGAGGATTGTATTCAGTACCTTGATACCGACCCCTCCAAGGTGATTGCCAAGGCTTACGACCTCACCCTCAACGGCGTGGAGCTGTCGAGCGGCTCCATGCGCATCACCGATCCCGAGCTGCAGCAGCGGATGTTCCGCGCACTCAAAATGACCGACGAGGAAATTGAGGCGAAGTTCGGCTTCCTTGTTGACGCCTACAAGTACGGCGCGCCGCCGCATGGCGGCATGGGCATCGGTCTTGACCGCGTCACCATGCTCCTCTGCGGCGCCGACAGCCTGCGCGACGTCACCGCCTTTCCCAAGGTGCAGAACGCCGGCGAGCTGATGTCCGCCTGTCCTGCTCCCGTGGATCAGGAAAGCCTGGACGTTCTGGGCATTGCCGTCAAGCCGGAGCCGTAACGGCGCACGGCGGTTCTCCGACCACTTTGACAGAAAGGGGATTTCCCATGAATTGGCTTGCCATCATTGTGCCCTTGGCGATTATCGCTGTGTTGGCGCTGGTCATTTTGGGCGTGTTTTTCTACATCCGTTACCGTCTCGGACGGTTTTCTCAGCAGGCGTTCGGCACCAAGGATTTGGCGCAGGCGGTCAAGGATATTGAAAAATCCTCCGAATCCGCCCGTTCGGTGCACGGCATGACCGATATCTACCTGCCGATGATTCACAAGGACTTCCCTGATTTTGACTACGATGTGTTCAAGGGCAGGGTAGAGGGCATCGTCAAAAGCTACTTTGCCGCCATCACCGCCAAAAATACCGCGCTCCTGTCGCCGGACTGCTCGGACTCCATCCGTCATACCGTGACGGCGCTGATTCACGAGCTCGAAGCGAAAAATTACACCCACCATCACGACGAGGTGACCGTGCACCAGATGGAAATCGCGCGGTACATCAAGGACGGCGCGACCGTCACGATTCTTTTTAACATCGCCGTCGGCTTGTATGACTACGTGACCGACGACCAAGGCAAGGTGATTATCGGCAGCCGCGAGAAAAAGTCGCAGAGGCTCTACGACGTCGCGCTTGTTTACGCGCAGGATCCGCGCAAAATGAGCGCCACGCAGCTCGGCAACGCCATGGGACTGTCGTGCCCCAACTGCGGCGCCCCGATTACCAACCTCGGTCAGAAGTTCTGCGAGTACTGCGGCACCGGCATCCGTGAAATCAACGTCCGTTCCTGGAGCTTCGAGTCCATCCGTGAAAACCGGACGACCAGCAAGCCGTATTGATTGACAACAAAAAAGGGGCTGTGAAGAAACAAAGCAAAAAGCGTTCGTTCTTCACAGCCTTTTTCCGTTCAGCCGCGCTTGCCGGGAGCCTGAAGTGATAGCCCTTGCGGCTGTCTTGCAGTCGTCTGATGCTGTTTTCCGCTATATACAAGCGTTACCGTACCGGTCATTTCGAGCGTGAGCGAGAAATCTCTCCTTAACCGATGACTTTAAACACCAAACAAACGCCGGAAAACGGCAGTTGGCAGAAGTTACAGAGATCGGCAGTCTGTTTGTTCAACCGACTACTGATCTTTGCGCGTCAACCCCATCCTTTTCCACAAAACGTCGGCATAGGAAAAACACGCGCAGCCACTCAGTGAGATTTCTCGCTCACGCTCGAAATGACAAATGTCGCCGCTTCCCATCAAAATGCAACGCACCCACGATTCCTACTGCAAATCTGTCCTTTTTGTGCATATTATCCAAACTGTATGCTAATTTTTTGGATTGCGGAAAGCATCAAATTACGGTATAATTAAAGCAACAAATAAATGGATGAATCTCCCGTAAATAGGAACAAAAGGAACGTGCGGACGCATATCTTCTGTAAGTATCGCGTCCTATATAAATTCATTTTCAAAAGGAGAGATGATGATGTTGAAAAAAAGCCTGTCATTTGTATTGACCGTGATAATGCTGTTATCTGTATTTACGGTTGCGCCGGTCACCGCTTTCGCGGCAACAACAGACAACACTGAAAATGTAGGAAAAGTATTTAATTACGGAGAGAAAAATATAAACGGCACCTTAAAAATCGGACAGAAGAAAACATATACATACCTTGCAAACAATTCAACTGCGGGTTGGCTCGCAAAGAAAGAAACTCCTAGCTACAGCGGAGATGTGGGCTGTTTTTATGTTGATGTTGACCAAACCGACTATTATGAATATAAACTCACTTTCAATGGATTAAGACCCGGTACTGCAACATATACAATAGAGGAGTATGGCTATGACAATATATTTAATAGATATTACAATTATTACACCAATTACACAATTACTGTAACCAATTCATCGACAACGGCAAATCTCTCCACGCCAAGCATCAGCTCTTTCGTCAGCGTGGACAGTGGCGTTAAAATCACATGGGGAGCGGTATCGGGCGCCTCCAAGTACAGAGTTTTCTATAAGGGAAGCAACGGCTGGGTCAGGATGGGTGACACAAGCTCGACCTCCTTTGTTGATACT
>JAFUUV010000297.1 GCA_017471345.1 Ruminococcus sp. | reverse complement strand
TGGGTGTTCTCACAGCGGCGAAAAAGCGCGGCGATACAGGGGAAAACCGCTTGCCTATGCCGTTTTCAGGGCTTTTCGGGGTGCTGACAGGATGCTGCAAAGACCGCAAGATAATGGGGATAATTCTTTTACGGAATACAATATATTGTGTCTTTTTGGGAAATACCCCTTGCTTTTTCCGAAATCTTGATGTATAATTAATCCTGCACGCAATTGAAAACAACACCATGAAAATAGATTTGAGATTAACGGATAAGGAAGGAAACAGGTTTATGAAAATTATCAAACGCAACGGCTCGGAAGAGACGTTCAATATCGAAAAAATTATCAACGCCATCCGCAAGGCGAACAACGCTGCGGATGTGCCGTCGCTGACCGAGGAGCAGATTGCCGACGTCGCGGACTACGTGGAATACAAGTGCAACAAAATCAAGCGCGCTGTCTCCGTCGAGGAAATTCAGGATATGGTGGAGGATCAGCTGATGGCGAAGGGCGCCTTCGAGCTGGCGCGCCGCTATGTCCGCTACCGCTACAACCGCTCCCTCGTGCGCAAGGCAAACACCACCGACAACCGCATCCTCTCGCTGATTGAGTGCAACAACGAGGAGGTCAAGCAGGAAAATTCCAACAAAAACCCCACCGTCAACAGCGTCCAGCGCGACTATATGGCAGGTGAGGTCAGCCGCGACCTCACGCGCCGCATTCTGCTCTCGCCGGATATTGTCGAGGCGGATAAGCAGGGCTTGATTCATTTCCACGATTCCGACTATTTTGCCCAGCATATGCACAACTGCGACCTCGTCAACCTCGAGGATATGCTCCAGAACGGCACCGTCATCAGCGATACCCTGATTGAAAAGCCCCACAGCTTTTCCACCGCCTGCAACATCGCCACCCAGATTATCGCGCAGGTCGCCAGCAACCAGTACGGCGGTCAGAGCATCAGCCTGACGCATCTCGCGCCGTTTGTGCAGATTTCGCGCGAGAAAATCCGCAAGGAAACCCTCGCCGAAATTGCCGAAATGGGCGTGGAAATTTCCGAGGAGAAGATGAACGCCATCGTCGAGGAGCGTCTCCGCAAGGAGGTCAACCGCGGCGTGCAGACCATTCAGTATCAGGTCGTCACCCTGCTCACCACCAACGGTCAGGCGCCGTTCGTCACGGTTTATATGTACCTCAACGAAGCCGAGGACGAACAGCAGAAGGCAGACCTCGCGCTCATCATCGAGGAAACCCTCAAGCAGCGCTATCAGGGCGTCAAAAACGAGGCGGGCGTCTGGATTACGCCGGCGTTCCCCAAGCTGATTTACGTGTTGGAGGAGGACAATATTTCCGAGGACAGCAAGTACTGGTACCTCACCGAGCTTGCCGCCAAGTGCACCGCCAAGCGCATGGTGCCCGACTATATTTCCGAGAAGGTCATGCTTGAGCTCAAGGGCGACGTGTACACCTGCATGGGCTGCCGCTCCTTCCTCACGCCCGACCGCTTCACCGACGCGGGCGTCGGCAATATCGCCAACGCCGGCAACTATGTTGAGGGCAAGCACAAGTATTACGGCAGATTCAATCAGGGCGTCGTCACCGTCAATCTGGTGGATATCGGTCTCAGCGCCAACCGCGATATGGATAAATTCTGGCAGATTTTCGACGAGCGCATGGAGCTGTGCCACCGCGCGCTGCAGGCGCGTCACGAGCGCTTGAAGGGCACGCTTTCCGACGCGGCGCCGATTCTCTGGCAGTACGGCGCGCTGGCGCGTCTCAAAAAGGGCGAGACCATCGACAAGCTGCTCTACGGCGGCTACTCCACCATCTCTCTCGGCTACGCCGGACTGTGGGAGTGCGTCTATTCCCTCATCGGCAAAAAGCTGACCGAGGAAGAGGGCAAGGAGCTGGGACTTGCCATCATGCGCCGCCTCAACGCCGCCTGCGCCAAGTGGAAGGCGGAGGAAAACATCGACTACAGCATCTACGGTACGCCGCTTGAGAGCACGACCTACAAGTTCGCCAAGTGCCTGCAAAAGCGCTTTGGCATCATCAAGGGCGTGACCGACCGCAATTATATCACCAACAGCTACCACGTCCACGTCACCGAGGACATCAATGCCTTCGACAAGCTCAAGCTCGAATCCGAGTTTCAGGCGCTCTCTCCGGGCGGCGCCATCAGCTATGTCGAGGTGCCCAATATGCAGGACAACATCCCTGCCGTTTTGCAGGTGATGAAGTTCATCTATAACAATATTATGTATGCCGAGCTCAACACCAAGAGCGACTATTGTCAGGTTTGCGGCTATGACGGCGAAATTCAGATTGTCGAGGAGGACGGCAAGCTGCTGTGGCAGTGCCCCAACTGCGGCAACCGCGATCAGGATAAAATGAACGTCGCGCGCCGTACCTGCGGCTACATCGGCACCCAATTCTGGAACCAAGGCAGAACACAAGAAATCCAAGAGAGAGTATTGCATCTATAAGCAGGCAATCCGGCACCGGGAGCAGCGAACAGCGCTTTGCGGTCTGTCGCTGTTCTCCGCGCCGCGTCCCTGCCCCCTTTTACCGGTATGAATTACGGAGAAATTAAGAATTTTGATATCGCCAACGGCGAAGGCGTGCGCGTCTCGTTGTTTGTCTCGGGCTGTACGCATCATTGTAAAAATTGCTTCAATAAGGAAACGTGGGATTTCAGCTTCGGCAAGCCCTTTACCGCCGAAACCGAGGAGCTGCTGCTGCGCGAGCTGGAGCCGGATTATATCGACGGGCTTTCTCTGCTCGGCGGCGAACCCTTTGAGCCGCAAAATCAGGCGGTGCTTCTGCCGTTTTTGCGCCGCGTCAAGGAGCGCTATCCCCAAAAGTCCGTCTGGTGCTACACCGGCTATCTCTTCGACCGCGATTTGCTCGGCGAAAGCCGCGCACGGTGTGCGCATACCGACGAAATGCTCTCGCTGACGGACGTCCTCGTTGACGGCGAGTTTGTGCAGGAGCTCTACAGCATCGCCCTCCAGTTCCGCGGCTCTTCCAACCAGCGCATCATCGACGTGCCCAAGTCCCTCGCCTCCGGCACGGTCGTGCCGTACCACCCCAAAAGCGGAAAAATCTAAAGGCGCTGTGAAGAAACGAAGCTAAAAGCTTCCGACTTCACAGCGCCCTCTTTTTTGCAGCAGTTATGTGGAAAAATGTTGAAAAAACCGCACAC
>JAFUUV010000296.1 GCA_017471345.1 Ruminococcus sp. | reverse complement strand
ATTATGTTTCAGGGGCAGCCGTAAGGCCGCCCCTTGTTGTTTCGTTTAATTATTTAGTTGTCTTTTTGGCTTTGCGTGAAATGACGAACAGTACGCCGCCGAGAATCAGGGAAACAGCGCCTGCGATATAAAGGTACATCACATAGCCGCCGGTCTGCGGTACAATCAGCTTTGTATCGGTAACAGTAACAACAGCAGCGCCATCGGCAGGACAGTTTTCAACCCAAGTTTCATTCTGAATGGAATCGTGGTAAGTGGCATCAATAGAAATCGGGATTACTTTTCCGTAGATGTTGTAGCCCTCGGGAGCTTCAACCTCAGCGATAAAATAGTTGCCGCTTGCAAGTTTGATTTCTTCCTCTTTTGCATTGAGAAAAGCAACCTTGCCGTCCGCACCGGAAACACCGGTACCGAGTGCGTTCTGCTTTGCTTCGGCATCGGCATTGGTCTTGAAAATGCTGAACTTAGCGCCGCTCAGCGCGGTGCCGTTTTCGTTGAGCTTCATCACGCCTGCACCATAGGTATACACATATACGGTATTGCCGGGCACACTGTCAACAGACGACTGGTTTCCGTAGGTCAGGTCAACGTCCTCGTTCGGGTTGCCTGCTGCGCCGACAACGCTGTGCTTGTTCAGGGTAGCGGAATAAGTTACGATAACATATTTCACATTCGCAGCGTAGAAATCGTTCTTTGCAAGATAGGTTTTTTCCAGTGCAACATTGAATTCTGTGTCCTTGCCGTCACCCTGAGCCGTGATGTTCAGCTTATAATCGGTATCTTTAGCGAGGTCGGCAATCTTCGTTTTGCTGCTGTCCGCAAGATACACCTTGACGGAGCTGCTGTCAAAGGTCAGACCCTTGCTCATTTTATCCTTAACGGTATACTGCTCCAGCTTGTAGGCAACAGAGCCTGCGGTAGTATTGTACAGAGCAAAATCAACGGTGTCGCCGATGGAAACATCCGTAAAGTTGACATTATTCTTTGTGGAGTTGGTAATCTCCTTTTCGGTAGTAGGTGTGTCATCCGCAACCTTTGTAGCAAGATTAATCGGTTCGAGCGTATAAACCCAAGAATTGTTTTCGTAGTAAGGCAGCGCAAATACAGAGTTCTCAACTGCCTTTACACCGGCAGGAAACTTCGTGCACTTGACATAGTAAATGCCTTGCTCCAAGTTGGAGAACGTCTTTGTTTTGCTGCTTGCCGAAGTAGCGAAGGTACCGCAGGATACCGCCGTAGCAGGCATATCGGTGTTGACAGGTGAAATTTGGTTGAGCTTTTCAAGAATATCCTTTGAATCGCCGGACTTTACTTCGTCCTTGATTTCGTTGAAAAGCGGCTCATAGTAGGTTTCATAAGGGCTGTCCGATTTCGTCTTGAGCGCGGCGACCTCGAACAGCTCAAACGTGTAACCAACCTTATCGCAGTTGACGGTGACGGAAATTTTCTGATCCGTATCAAGCAGCGTAGCAGCGGATACAAAGGGAACGGCGGTCAGCACAAGCATCATAACCGCAAGAATGATGGTAATGGATTTGGAAAAATGCTTTTTCATTAGGTTGTAACCTCCTTAAAAATTAAAAAACGCCCTTGTCGGCGTTCTTTGTTACTTTATTTACCTTTTTTCTTTTGAGCAGCAAAGCAGCTGCCATCGCGAGAACCAACGACACTGCTCCTGCGCTGTAGAGCGGAGCAGTTCCGAAGGAACCTGTGTTGTACATGACAATGTTATTGTCCTTTACGGTGATTTCAACATTCAAAGCTGCTTCGCTGTCAGCTTGAATTGAAAACGGTATTTTTTTGCCGTAAGCAGTCTTGCCGTTCGGAGCCTTTGTTTCTATGACATAATAATCTCCGACCGGAAGCTCTTTGACGGTCAGGTCTGCGGTGTTTGAAGCCAGCGAGTATCTTCTGCCGGATTCGTTATAGGAGAAGGAACCGTCATTGTTAGCGTTAAAACGCAGCTGCGTGTTGTCCGCTTTGAATATCTCCCATTCCGAACCGCTTAACGGGTTACCGTCGCCGTCCTGCTTGTGAATCACAAGAGAGCCTAACGATTTGGTATTCACCATCGTGACAGACTGAACATCAGCCGTATCACGAACAGTGAAGGGAATGTCAAGCGCTAAATCATACCCCACAAGCGGTTTGACCTCATGCAGTGTATATGTCTGACCGACAATCAGCTTGCCGGTAACCTCATGGGGATTTTGGTCGGTTGTCCATGTCGGAACAACCACTTTCCCTGAGCTGTCAAGGATTTGAAGCTGTACACCGCTTAACGGCTTTCCTTCTCCGTCCACTTTGATAATCCGGATGCTTGTCGGAGCGTCACGCATTTCCACCATTGTCGGCGTTCCGTCGGTGTTGACCTTAAAGTGTACTCTTTCGGCAGTAACATAACCGTCGGCAGGAATCGTCTCGGTTAGCGTATACTCCGCTCCTTGTACAAGATAACGGATTTCATGGGCAAAATCGCTTGACACCCATTTATCAATCATCTTGCCCGAAATATCGGTAACGGTCAGCGTTGCGCCGATAACCTCTTTTTGACCTGTAATATCGGTTTTCGTGATATAGGTTTCCGTCGGCGAGTCGTCCATCCTAACGGTGATGGTGTCAGCGGTGTCTTGAACGGTAAAGGTAACGTCATCGGCTAACGTGTAACCGTTCGGCGCTTTGGCTTCATGAAGGGTATAGGTTTCCTCCACAATCAGCTTGCCCGTAATCTTGTGCGCTTCGCTTGCCGAGGAAGTCCATTCGTCAACCTTCGTACCCTTACTGTCGAACAGCTGTAATAAAGCTCCGCTGATACGCTTAAGGGTTTGTTTGTCGCGCTTTTCAATTTGAACACTCGTCGGAGCGTCGCGCATTTCAACCATTGTCGGTGTTCCGTCGGTATTGACCGTAAAGCGAACGCTTTCTGCGGTTACATAACCGTCCGCAGGAATTTCTTCGCGCAAAATATACATTGTTCCAGGCACAAGATAACGAATCAAATGCGGCGTACCGTCGGATACCCATTCCTCAAGCAGCGTACCGCGTCTGGTTCTCAAAGACAAGGTTGCACCGACAACCTCTTTTTGACCTGTGATATCGGTTTTCGTGAGATAGGTCTCCGTCGGCGAATCATCCATCCTAACAGTGATGGTGTCAGCGGTGTCTTGAACGGTAAAGGTAACGTCATCGGCTAACAGGTAACCG
>JAFUUV010000035.1 GCA_017471345.1 Ruminococcus sp. | reverse complement strand
CCTTGAGATACTTCTGAACTCCAATCGCCTCCATTACATGGTCAAACGCTATTACCGGATCAGATATTTCTAACAAATCTGAAATAAATACTGGAAATCTTCCTTGCTTTGGTGTATAATTGATTTTGGTGTTATTATTCATAAACTTATTATACCACAACAGGCACATAACCGTCTATGCTTTCGGTTATGTGCCTTTCTGTTTTTTGGGGTGTTTTTTCACAGCCCCTGCTTTTTTAAAAATATCGGTATTTGTTGCAGTGTTGTCATAGTCGGTGTGGTATACTGTCATCACAACAAAGGCAAAAACAAGTGCGAAAGCAAAGGCTTTTGCAAAATATGTGATTGACTTTGTGAATAAATGTTTTTATAATACTATTATGACCGATAGACAAGGGAGGATTATCAAAATGGAAACTTCTATTCTGAACAGACTGGATCGCACTGCCGTTTCTTATGCCGATAAGGTGATGTTTAAGGACGAGCACAGCGAAATTACCTTTGGTGATTTCAACGCGTTGACAAAAGCCGTCGGTACCTATCTGGCACAGCGGATTCCCGCGGGGCAGCCTGTAGCGGTGATGTCGGGCAGACACATTTTGACGCCTGCCTGTTTTTTGGGCGCTGTACGCGCCGGCTGTTTTTACGCGCCGATGGACGGCGATATGCCGCAAACCCGCTTGAATCAAATCATCGGCGTGATTCAGGCGCGGTATATGGTGGTGGACAAAGCGCATCTTGCAATCGCTCAGGCACTTTCCTTTGACGGTGAGATTATTGTGCTTGAGGATATCATGAACACCGCGGCGGATGAAGCGCTTTTGGCATCACGCGCGGCCACACTGGTTTGCACCTCACCTTTATATGTGATTTTTACCTCCGGTTCAACCGGCGTTCCCAAAGGGGTTATCACCTCACACCAATCGCTGATGTGCTACATCGACGCAGTGGGCAAGGTGCTTTCCGTGAATGACGGCGATGTGTTTGGTAATCAGTCGCCGCTGGATTATATCGCGGCAGTCAGAGATATTTATCTGCCAATCACCTTCGGCGCTTCCACATATATCATTCCGAAAAATGAGTTTGCCGTTCCGACGACATTGTTTGAAACACTCAACCGCGAAAAAATAACCGCTTTATGCTGGAGTGTTGCCGGCGTTGAGCTTCCGGCAAAGCTGGGTGCCTTTGACGTAGCCAAACCGGAATACCTGAAAAAGCTGTGCTTCTCCGGTTCAGTCATGCCCTGTAAGTACTTGAAAATTTGGCAGGAGCATCTGCCTGAGGTACTGTATGTCAATCAGTATGGTCCGACCGAAGCCACTGCTTCCTGTACCTATTATGTGGTGAAGGAAAAGGTGGATGATGACACGGTGCTGCCAATCGGCACCCCGTACGATAACTACCGTGTGATGCTGCTCAATGATGACAATACCCCGACGCCCGACGGTGAAATGGGTGAAATCTGTGTCAGCGGTCCGATTCTGGCGTTAGGCTACTATGGCAATCCCGAGCAAACAGCGAAGTCCTTTATGCAAAATCCGCTCAATCGCAACTATCGTGAGCTGATTTATAAAACAGGCGACCTCGGTTCCTTTGGAAAAGACGGCAACCTGCATTTTCACGGACGCAAGGATCGCCAGATTAAGCATCTCGGACACCGTATTGAATTGGGCGAAATAGAGGAAACCGCCAGGAAGGTTGAAGGTGTCGGCGATTGCTGTTCGCTCTATCACAAGGATAAGGCAACGTTGTATTTGTTCTACACCGGTGATGCAAGCGCAAAGGATATTGTGTTGTTCTTCAGAAAAAATATGCCCGCGTTTATGGTACCGCGCAAGCTCATCAATCTGGAAAAGCTGCCGACTTTGCCGAACGGCAAAACCGATATGCAGACGCTGAAAAGCTATTTTAAGTAAACCGTGCCGATTCATCGGTATCAAAATATATAATAATAAAAAGGAGTTATTATCATGGATGAATTAATGGAAATTTTACAGGAACTCAGACCGGACGTTGATTTTGAGAACGAAACCGCGTTGATCACCAACGGTGTACTCGATTCTTTTGATATCGTAGCGCTGGTCGGTGAACTGAACGACGCGTTTGACATTGAAATCAAGCCGAACAATCTCATTCCCGACAACTTTAATTCCGCCAAGGCTATGATG
>JAFUUV010000295.1 GCA_017471345.1 Ruminococcus sp. | reverse complement strand
TGGCAAGGCAAGACGGTAACCCTTCATTACCTCCATAATATTGATGATTTCGTGCGCGATACCGAGAGAGGTTACGGTCAGCATTGCCAAGTCGAGGTTTTTTTGGACACAGTTAGGCATCAATATGCCGAAAACACGATCCTGTCCGAGCGCTTCCACACAAAGCGCGGCAGTAACCGCACTGTTGACGCCGCCGGAGATTCCAACAACAGCGCAGGTTTTATCCTGACATTCTTCACGTATGGTATTCACACAGCTTTGCTTGATTTCTGTCATACCTGTCATATTCCGCCTCCTGACATGATTATGCCCGACAGACCGAAGGATATGCAAAAAACTTCGCAAGAGCGGAAGCCTGCGAAGTTTTTCAGGAAAGATGCAGTACATTGATAAGTAAAATCCAGCTCAGACCATAGTATGTCACGACCGCCACCAAGTCGTTGATGGTGGTAATCAACGGACCGGAAGCGACAGCCGGATCGATTTTAATTTTTTTGAAAAAGATAGGAATCAGCGTGCCAACCGCGCTGGATACCATCATGGCAAGCAACAGCGCGATACCGATGCATCCGGATACGGCAAAGGAAAAAGAGAAATCCTTATGCTTAAAAATCCAGATAAATAAACCGACAAACACAACGGAGATAACGCCGAGAATCAGACCGTTGAAGAATCCGACGCGCACCTCCTTGCCGACCAGCTTGAATTTCTGTCCGACAGTAAGGTTTTCGTCCATCAGGACACGGATGGTGACCGCCAGAGACTGGGTGCCTACGTTACCTGCCATATCAAGTATCAGCGACTGGAATGCCATAATCATAGTCAGCTGCGCTACCACGCGTTCAAAAACGCCGACCACGCTTGATACCAGAATGCCGAGTCCCAGCAGAGCCAGCAGCCACGGCAAACGTTTTTTGATACTCTGTCCAATCGGCTCGTGCAAATCCTCCTCAGCCGTCAGACCACCGAGCTTTGCGTAGTCCTCACCCATCTCGTCATCAATCACTTCGATGACGCTCTGCGCCGTGATGACGCCGAGAAAACGGTTATTATTATCAAGCACCGGAATAGAGGCTTCGGAGTAGTCCTTTAGTTCCTCGATACAATCGTCAATCGTCTCCTGCGCGTAAAGATACGGAAAGGACGTTACGGTAATGGAATCGAGCGTGTCCTCCTTGCGCGCCGTGAGCAGGTCACGCAAATCAATCGCTCCGCTGAACTCCCCTGCTTCGTCGGTGACAAAGATGGTGGAAATATTATCATTTTCCGCAGCCTGCGTTACCAATGCATCCATCGCCTGCGGAATTGTCAGATTGTCGCGGATGACCACACAGTTGGTCGTCATGCGACTGCCGATTTCATCCTCATCAAAGGAAGCAATCAGGCGGATATCATTGCGGATTTCCGGAGAAAGCGCGTCAATAATCAACGCGCGTTTATTCTTTTCCAGCTCGCGCAGAATATCTGCGGCGGAGTCCGTTTCCATCACGGAAATGACGGCAGCCGCCTTTTTTAAGTCCATTTCATCGACATAAACACCGGCATCCTCTTCCTCAAGATGCTCGAGCGCGTCCGCAAGCATCTCCGCGGAACAGATGCGGTAGAGCTTTTTGCGTTCCTGCGCATTCAATGATGTCATTACCTGCGCGACGTCGCTGCCGTGGTAATCCTCCAACATCGTCTGCGCGGTTTTGGGAGAATAGCTGCCGCGGACAATCCGAATGATTTCGTTTTCATAATCCGGCCGTTCAACCAACAGGTTTTCTTCCAGCGAGTTATTGTTTCTACCTTCAGTTGCCATGTCAAACCTCCGTTCTTTCGTATCAAAATGATAGAAACGGCGTCAAAGGAACTGTCACTTGACAACGATGGACTGCTCCCCCATTTGTTCGTAGCGCTTTTTGACAAGCTCCTTGTTGAATACGGATATTTTTCCCGCTGTAGAGTCGGCAAAATAATAATTATCCTTGTCATAGCCAATCAGTACCAGACAATGCTCGTGCATATACCAGGAAAAAGTATCGCCGATCTTTGTCCGCGCGTTTTCATCTACATAGTTGACAATCCACGTGTCATAGACATATGGTTCGTCCATGTCGGTAGTCGCCCACACCATGACCGGCACTCCCTTTGACACATAGTCATCAATCAGGGTTTCAAGCGGCACTTTCTCCATGTTATATGCCTTCAGCTTGGATTTCTGATCCTGCAGATACTTATTCATGCTCTTTGCCATCGAAGGCGCGTATACGCCCCAGCCGGAATAGGCAGTACCGGCAAACGCGCTGTACATATCAGGACCGTATTTCTGATCACCTTCCTCGTCACCGCCGAATACAAACTGGCAGTTGAGGTAATTATCTGCGATTGTATGTTCGTCAAGATCGAAGCCAAGCATATTAAATAGCATGGTGCAGGCATAGGTTTCACACCCAGCCTTCAAATCTGTCTGCTCTATCACCTTGACGTTTTCATCAATGATGTATTTTTCAGGCTTGGTAGTCTGAGGCTCTGTGGATTCCGCTGTCGGTGCCTCCACCGGCTGCGGATGGGTTGTGCAGGAATTGCAGGAAACAATAACAGTGAACAAAAGCGCCAAAATGATGAGCACACCGGCTCCGACAATGACCAATCTGTTACGAGTTCTTTTTCTCATAGACAATACCTCTAAATTTGATTACCCATATTATATCATAAGCCCAACGGGATTATGATATAATCAGCCATCGCCCTTGCCGCGAAGCGGCAAATCGGGCGGGCAATATAAATATGTATAATAAACGCAAAATCTTACACATAATTGATACGCAAAACTTTGCCTGCGTTTATTATATCACAAATCAGGACAAAAGTCACTCTGCTTTTTTCCTGTTTTGAATATTTTTTCGCTTTTTTTGAAAAAAATAAAGACAAAACGAAAGCTTTGTGATACAATTAATTTATCTGAAAAATGAACCCTGAAAGGATTGGTTAGAACATGAAAAAAATACTCGCTGTTTTCGCTTTGATATGCGCTATGTTATGCGTTTCGGCATCTCTTTCCGCCTGCGGCGTCAAAACCTCCTCCGCGACACCGACAGAGGACGCTGCACAGACCACGACACAGGACGCCGCACATTCGCAAAGCATTGTCGGCAGCTGGGGAACGGAATTATACGGAGACGCTTATGTATATACCTTTAACGAGGATGGCACAGGCACCTATTCTGCCGCCGGCAAGGTCATGAACCTGACCTATGAGGTCAAAAACGGCATTTATTATGAAAGCTTTGAAGGCAGCAGCAAACCGAATGAACGCCCCTACCGCATTGATGGCGATAAATTTATCGTTAAAGACACCTTCGGAGATGAAATTATCTATACCAAGAAATAAGCTTATATACCAAGAAATAAGCTTAAACCGGCTTTCGCGATGGAAAGCCGGTTTTTTCATACGGTAATGTAATCGTTTAGCGTGATGGAAAAGACAATCTTTTCTTTGACGGGCAATCCGAACACCTGCCGCATCGCCTCCTCATATAAATCAAGCTGCGGCTTATGACGGCGAAGCTCCTCTGCCTTGCGCACGCGATCGGTCTTGTAATCCACAATAACCAACTCGCCGTTCTCTATGAACACCAAATCTGTTTCGCCGTCCACAATTTGACGCCGTGCGGGCTGAAAGCTGCCCTCGCTTGTCAGAGAAGGGTGTACAAAAACCGTAAACTGCTTTTCACGGTAAACATCCTCTGCCGGAATCTGAAGTACCCTTTGGAACAAGGGATTGCGGAGAATTGCCGCTAATTTTTCTTTATTCAGACAATCACATTGGCGTTCTGTCAGTTTTTCTGCAGAACGAAGCCGTTCGATTTCCGCTTCCAAATTCTCCTGCGCGGCGGCAAAATCACAATAATGCAAAAATTCATGATGCGCCGTACCGATTTCGGTCGGCGACAGCTTAGCGCTATCCTTGGCAAAGGTCGGCACAACAAGTGCCCGTCCGGAAAATTCACGGTTCTCACTGTGGGAAACCTGAGAAGGATTGACCTTTTGCGGCACGCCGATAATATCCGCGTTCGGATAGCGGAAGGCAAGGTTTTCACGGTAAAGCCGCAGATAGTCCGGCTGTTCCGTGGAAGCGGCTTCTGCTTTGTCTGTGCACGGTGCTTCCTCCTTGACAGAAAACAGCTCTTGCTCCGTTAAAATTTTGCGCAGCACCCAATGCGCTTCGCTTTCTCCCTCCGCGCGGTTTTCATCAATCAGATGCCTTGTGGACGGATTGACAGCTGCCGCCATTAAAATCCAGTCAAGCATCCGTTTACTCTTATAAATCGCGTCCGCCGGTATCGTATCGCCGGCGGTTTTTGCGGCAACGGCTTTAAAAACCTTTTCGTCAAGCTTTTTGTCTGTGCCGATGATAATCAGCTTTTCCTTCGCTCTTGTCAGCGCGACGTACAGCATCCGCATTTCCTCAGCAATATTTTCACGTTCCTTTTTGAGCGTAAGAGCGCGATACGGGAAAGTGGAAGTGCGGACATAATTCACTAAGGGCTTGATACCGATATACGCTTCGCTGTCCATCAACACAGGGCTGTTAAAATCCATACGGTTAAACTGCCGCGCGGTATCCACCAAAAAAACGACCGGAAATTCCAATCCCTTGGATTTATGGATGCTCATCACCTGTACGCAGTCCGCCCCTCCTTGGGTAGCGGAGGCGGACGCAAGCTTGCTGCCGCTGCTCATGAGGCGATTGAGATAGCCGATAAAATCCGAGAGGGTTTTGTAGCCGTTCGCGGCGAACTTGCGCGCGTAAACACGCATCAGGTCAAGATTTCTCGCCGGAGCACTTCCTCCGTTGACCGCGGCAGTAACGGCGATGATGGCAGTGCGCTCGTAGATGGTCTCCAGCAGCTCGTCAACCGTGCTGACAAAGGCGAAATCGCGGTAACGTCTCAACTCCGCAAGAAAACGCGCTGATTTTCTGCCTGCGTCACTGTCGTCTCCGCTGCAGATATGCAGTGAACGAAACAACGAGGTTTTGGTGTTGCCAAGCCGGATGACTGACAAATCATCGGGAGTGAATCCAAAAATCGGGCTGATAAGCACGGACAACAAGGCGATATCATTGGAAGGATTGTCAATCACGCGCAGGAGATTAAGCAACAGGCGGATTTCCTGCGCGGTGAAAAAATTCTCGCTCTCCTCGCAAAAAGCCGGAATACCGTATAAGGCAAGCTGCCTGACAAATTCCGCGCTTCCCTTCTGCTTGGATTCCTCCTCGGAATCCGTGCCGCTTTTCGTGCGCATCAAAACCGCGATATCGCCAAATTGCAACGGACGCTCTCCGTCCTTATCTATCACGGTACAACCGCTTTGCAGCATTTGCCGGATTCTGCCGGCGGTGTATCGCGCTTCAAGGGCGGTAACAGAAGTGTTTTCATCAAAATTTTCTCTTTCAATCAACACAAGCTCGGTATCGCGCTTGCTGTCGGCTTCATATTGTGTCGCGCCGAAATGAAGGTACTCTTCCGGCGTGTAATCAGCCATAATCCGTGAAAAAATAAAATTGACCGTTTCGCATACCTGCCGGCAGCTGCGGAAATTACGACTCAGGTAAATGGCGGCAGGATATTCCGGCTGCTCGGGACAGAAGGGTTGATAACGGTTTTTGCGCTCGTTGAACAGCTTTGCCTTTGACTGACGAAAGCCATAAATACTCTGTTTGATATCTCCGACCATAAACAAATTCCTGCCGCTGTCAGAAATGCAGTTGTAGATGACCTCCTGAATCAAATTGACATCCTGATACTCATCAATAATGATACGAACATACCGCTCGGAAATTCCTTGGCAAGCGCGGTGCGGCGGTAATAAAAACCGCCGGTGCAAAATTCCGCCTCCT
>JAFUUV010000294.1 GCA_017471345.1 Ruminococcus sp. | reverse complement strand
TTCTCGTCGTAATCGTTCTCACCTTCCTCACACACAATCAGGAGTGTTGTGCCCTTAGTTTTAAAATACGGCTGAGCCAGAGTGTACTTTGTAAAATCAGTCTTTCCACTGTCCAAAAATCCATTTATAACGTATACTGGTTTCATTTTCTTTTCTCTATTCCTTCCAAACATAAACTAATCTCCGGATAACAGATACCCCCGCTTCCGGCGGGGGTGTGCCTGTTGTTTTACAGCTTTCTTCTGAAAAGCTTCTCAAGATTATCCTCTTTAAGCTCAGCTCCGATAACGCAGAACTTACCCGTCACGTCAGCTGCACCTTCTCTTATGGTGGGTTCACCCGGAACATAGTCAAATTCTATCCAGGAACCCTTATCATCGGGAACCATACCCTTTGCTCTCAATACAACTCCGAATAATTCCTCTTCCTCCAATCTGCCAAGCATTGCCTCTATTTCATCACGGCTATACTTGGAAGGAGTCTCCATGCCCCAACTGATAAATATATCGTCTGCATCGTGGTGATGATGGTGCTCGTGCTCATCGTGGTCGTGATGATGCTCATGCTCGTCGTGGTCATGGTGGTGGTGATGCTCGTGTTCCTCATGCTCCTTGTGCTTTTCAAGAGTTTCGGAGTTTTCGCCTTCCATCTCCATCGCCTTTACCCATCCGGCGCTCTGCATGATTTTTCTCATGTCAAAATGGTGGGTGTCGAGGATTTCCGCGACGTCCACTTTGCCGTAGGTGGTTTCGATAATCTTCGCGTCAGGCTGCAAAGCCTTGATGACCTCCAGGACGTCCGCTTTTTCTTTCTCCGTCACCGCGTCAATTTTATTGAGAATAATGGTGGTGCAGTATTCAATCTGCTGAATCAGCAGGTTTTCGATGTCCTCTTCGTCAAGATCCTCCTTCATCAGTGAGGCGCCGGAGCCGAATTCATCCGCCATACGCTTTGCGTCAACGATAGTCGTAATGCTGTCAAGCACCGCTACCGCCGGCAGATTTGCCTGACGCTCCGTGCCGTCGAGCATACAAATCGAGCCGGCAATCGGACCGGGCTCACAGATGCCTGACGCTTCAATCAGAATATAGTCAAACTTTCCGGAACGCGCTAACTCGATAATCTGCTTCATCAAATCGACCTTCAGCGTGCAGCAGATACAACCATTCTGCAGCGGCACAAGGTTTTCATCCTTCTGCGTCACCGCGCCTCCCTTGGCAATCAGGGACGCATCGATGTTCACCTCGCCGATATCGTTGACAATTACGGCGACCTTGTAGCCCTTCTGGTTGGAGAGAATGTGGTTGAGCACGGTGGTTTTGCCCGCGCCCAGATAACCCGTCAGCAGGGAGACAGGTACTAACTTGTTTTGTTTTTTCTTAAACATTTAAATCACCTCATATTCAATTTCATTCATTATCATAACGCCTTTTTCATATTTTTGCAAGTCCGGCAAAGAATATTTTTCGGAAAGTCCTTGACAATATACCCTATAGGGGTATATAATCGGAGTGGGTGATAACAATGGAAGAGACTTGTCATTGTCATAAAACCAAAATCCGCAGTGAAGCGGAGTACAAAAAGCTGATTCATCGGCTCAACCGCATTGAGGGACAGATTCGCGGTATCAAAAGGATGGTTGAAAACGATGCCTATTGTCCTGATATTCTGATTCAGGCGGCTGCCGCGTCTGCAGCGCTCAATGCCTTCAACCGTGAGCTGTTGTCCAATCATATTCATACCTGTGTGGTCACGGATATCAAAGAGGGCAGAGAAGACACGGTTGACGAGCTGGTCGATACCATTCAGCGGATGATGAGGTGAATGTATGGAACAATTTGCGGTCAAGGGAATGAGCTGTGCCGCGTGCAGCGCGCGCGTTGAAAAGGCGGTTTCGCAGCTTGACGGTGTCACCGCCTGTTCGGTCAGCTTGCTGACCAATTCGATGGGAGTCGAGGGCAGCGCTTCGCCGCAGGAGATTATCCGTGCCGTTGAGCAGGCAGGCTATTCGGCTTTTGTCAAGGGCAAAGCAGTCGCGGTCAGGGAGGACGACACACTCAAAGACATCGAGTCTCCGAAAATTCTCTGTCGTCTGATTGCCTCGCTGATTTTCCTGGCAATACTCATGTATGTGTCGATGGGACATATGCTGTGGCATTTTCCGCTGCCGCCGTTTTTTGAGGGCAATCATGTTGCAATGGGCTTGCTGCAGTTGCTTCTTGCCGCGATTGTCATGGTAATCAATCAAAAATTCTTTATCAGCGGCTTCATGGGCTTGCTCCATCGTGCGCCGAATATGGATACCCTTGTCGCGCTTGGCTCGGGCGTCGCTTTTCTCTATAGTACCGTGTCGCTGTTTTTGATGACCGACGCGCAGCTCCACGGCGATGCCGCCGCGGTGGAAGCTTATATGCATGAATTTTATTTTGAATCCTCGGCGATGATTCTGACATTGATCACCGTCGGCAAACTTCTGGAAGCGCGTTCCAAGGGCAAAACCACCGATGCGCTCAAGGGGTTGATGAAGCTTGCGCCCAAAACCGCCACGATTCTGCGCGACGGAGTGGAAACCGAGGTTGGCATTGAGCAGGTGCAGAGGGGAGACGTTTTTCTCGTCCGTCCCGGTGAACGGATTCCAGTGGACGGTGTTGTCCTCCACGGCAGCTCCGCGGTCGATGAATCCGCCCTTACCGGCGAAAGCATACCCGTGGACAAAGCGGTCGGCGATGCCGTTTCCGCCGCGACCATCAGTCAATCAGGTTTTTTGCAATGTGAGGCGACGCGCGTCGGTGAGGACACCACGCTCTCGCAAATTATTAAAATGGTCAGTGACGCCTCCGCTACCAAGGCGCCGATAACCAAAATCGCTGACAAAGTCTCCGGTGTTTTTGTCCCGACTGTTATGGCGATTGCCCTCATTACGGCTGTTGTCTGGCTGATTGCCGGTCAGAGCATTGGCTTTGCGTTGGCGCGTGCCATCTCGGTGCTTGTCATCAGCTGCCCGTGCGCTCTCGGGCTTGCCACGCCGGTTGCCATCATGGTCGGAAGCGGCGTCGGGGCACGGAACGGTCTTCTGTTCAAAACGGCGGTTTCGCTGGAGGAAACAGGCAAATTGCAGGCGGTCGCGCTGGATAAAACCGGTACCGTCACTGTCGGCGAACCGGTTGTCACGGATATTGTCACCAACGGTGTATCGGAGCCGGAGTTGCTGCAATATGCCGCCACATTAGAGTCGCGCAGCGAGCATCCGCTTGCAAAGGCGATTATGCGTTGCGCGGAAGAAAAATCGATTTCTTTGCTCTCGGTTTCGGATTTTGAAATTCATGCCGGCAATGGCTTGGAGGGAATGGTCAGTCAGGAGATACTCCGCGCCGGAAACCGCCGTTATATAGAGTCCTTTTGCGCTATTTCTTCATCCATGCTCCAACAGGCAACCGCTGTGGCGGAGCAGGGAAAAACGCCTTTATATTTCTGCAAAGGAAATAAATTCATCGGTATGATTGCCGTTGCCGATGTTCTTAAGCCTGAAAGTCCGGCTGCTATTGCGGATTTAAAGCAAATGGGCTTGCGTGTCATCATGCTCACCGGAGACAATGAAAAAACCGCCGCTGCAATCGGCTCACAGGCAGGTGTGGATGAGGTGATTGCAGGCGTCCTGCCCGACGGCAAGGCAAATGTCATTCGGAGTCTTAAGCAGAGCGGCAAGACAGCTATGGTAGGCGACGGGATTAATGACGCGCCGGCGCTCACCGGTGCGGATATCGGTATTGCTATCGGTGCCGGCACCGATGTTGCCATCGACGCGGCGGATGTAGTGCTTGTCAAAAGCCGTCTCAGCGATGTCCCTGCAGCCATCCGCCTCGGTCGTGCCACACTGCGCATTATCCGTCAGAACCTTTTCTGGGCGTTTATCTATAATATCATTGGTATCCCGCTTGCCGCCGGCGTTTTTATTCCGCTGTTCGGCTGGCAGCTCAACCCGATGTTCGGCGCGGCTGCTATGAGTCTGTCGAGCTTCTGCGTCGTTACCAACGCTCTTCGCCTTAACACCGTCAGACTTCGTCCTAAGGACGAGAAAATAATTCTTCAAAAGAATCAAATTATTCAAAAGGAGCAAACTGTCATGCAAGATTTACTCAAAATCGAAGGAATGATGTGTCCGCATTGCGAGGCACGAGTTAAAAACGCACTCGAAGCACTGCCAGAGGTAGATACTGCTGTCGTCAGCCATGAAACAGGCACTGCCGAGCTGAAGCTGAATGCCGAAATCGCTCACGAAGCGCTTGCCGCCGCCGTGGAAGCACAAGGCTACAAAGTGATTGCATAAATTCCCTCACCTCCGTCCATAATAGTGACGGAGGTGCTTTTTTATGAGCAAATATCAAGGAAACCATCAGCGCGGCAGCAGGCGCGGTAAAATTGGCTTTTACGCGGCATTCGCGATTTGTATCGTTGCGGTTTGTATGGCAGTGTATTCCACATACAACACGGTTGTCAATCCAACCGGAGCGAAGCTGAATACGACGCCCACTGTCGCGCAACAGGTCAATCAGCCTGTCACGGGTGTACAGCAGACAATCCCTGCTCCGACCATCAGTTATCACACGCCGACTGAGCCGACTACGGAGGAGATGCCGTCCACTGAGGATGAAGTGACAGAGCCGACCACCGAGGACGTCACCTATAGTGCTGACGCGCTCGAAACCATGCTTGCGGCTGATCTCAGCCTCGGCGATCCCGTCAAGGGAGGAAGCGTATGCCGGCCGTATAGCAAGGACAGCGTATATTTTAAGAATCTCAATGTATGGAAGCCACACCTCGGGGCGGATTTCAAGGCAAACCTTGGTGAGGCGGTCTACGCTATGACCGGCGGCAAGGTCACTAAGGTCACAGAGGACAAACTTCTCGGCAAAACCATCGAAATTTCCGTCAATAACGCCGTCTGTATCTACAGCGGTTTAGCTGACATTAAGGTAAAAGAGGGTGACGCGGTTGAAAAAGGTGACGTCATCGCGGCTGTCGGCATTGTTCCGTTTGAAGCGGATGAGCAAAACCATGTGCACGTAGCTGTCAAGGTAAACGGTAACTACGCCGACCCGCTGACCTTTATCGGAAACGAAGAATAGCGCCCTCGGACAAATTTTTTCGATTAGGGGCAACAAAAAAGGGCAGCCGCTTTTCGCGGCTGCCTTCATACTCGATTTTATGTCAATGAAAATAAGCGAAGCAATTTTCAATTATCATTCCTTAGATAAATGGGGGATTGCTTATCTCTCGCTCTCATGCCATTCCTCGTTGCCGAAGATAAAATCATCGAGATCCATGATGACAAATTTCAACGTAATCACCTCCTGAAAAAATTCATAATACAGTATATTCAGGAGACGCAAAAATATGCCTTAACCGATGATTTCCAGATATTTGGTAATCAAATCCACCGACTGCTCCGTGCTCAGTTGCGTGGTGTTAATGCAGAGGTCAAAGTTATCCGCCTGACCCCATTTCTGTCCTGAATAAAAACTGTAGTAATTTGCTCTTGTTTTGTCCAGCTTCACAACAGCCTGTTTCGCGCGAGCCGGAGCGATTTCCAAGCGTTCAACAGCCCGTCTCATTCTGCTTTGCATATCCGCGTAGATAAAAATCTTAACTACATTCGGATTGTTCCTGAGAATATAGTCAGCACACCTTCCGACAATTACAAAGCATTCCTTCTCAGCTTTTTCCTTCATAATCCTGTGCTGCAGAATGTACAGCTTGTCGTTAACAGGCAAGTCACCCATTGTGTTGGAAAACCCGTTGCCATAATTATAGAGTCCAACCGAAAGGGAGTAGAGCAAACTGTTTGCTGCTTTTTCGTCAGCCTGTTCAAAAACCTCGGGAGCAATACCGCTCTCCTTCGCCGCGAGAGAAATCAATTCTTTATCATAAAAAGCTATGCCAAGCTTTTTAGCGAGCGCCACGCCAATCTCGTGGCCGCCGGAACCGTATTGTCTTGAAATGGTAATGATTTTATCGCAGCTCATGTATTTCTCACCTCGGTATCTGATGAAACATATTATTCTAATATGTAATTATATAATAACACATTTTTTGAAAAAATCCACATTTTTTTGAAAGTTTCGAAAACTTTGTACAAATTCACTAAGTACCTGGATTATACATTGGTTGATTTGCTGATAAAAAGCTTTATCACTATTATTATAATGAAAAGAGAACACAAAAAAATTAAAAATATTTAAAAAAGGTGTTGACAAATCCGATGAGTTGTTATATAATAACACTTGCGCTGCTGAGGTACGGCGGTTTCCAAAAAACCTAAGTTCTTCCTCAAAAAGCGCATAGGACCTTGAAAATTGAACAACGAAAGTAAGAAGAAACCCGTAATGTTCTTTGAGTGCGAACTCAAGAAATTACAGTGAGATGTACACTAAAATACATCGGTAGATTCACGAATACGTTAGCGTA
>JAFUUV010000293.1 GCA_017471345.1 Ruminococcus sp. | reverse complement strand
TTCTCCGTCATACCGCGCGTGACCTTTTCGGCAAGCTCAGCGGAGTAGTATTCATTGTAGCTGTCAATCATCGACTCGACTATGATGCCAACAGAGGAATTCATGATCGGCTCGGTCACTGAAATGAGCTTAATGTTGTTTCGTTGAAGCAGTTGCTTGTACAAAAGTGAATCAAGACGGTTACGCGCGAAACGGTCATATTTCCAGATCAGCACAACATCAAACATTTTCTTTTTGCTGTCGGAAATCATGTGCTGAAATTCAGGACGGTTGTCCGTTTTCGCGGAAAATGCGCGGTCAATGTAAGTGTTCAGAATCGTAATATCGTTCTTCTCGGCAAAAGCCTGACACTCGCGCAGCTGACCTTCAATACTCTCTTCGCGTTGGTTATCGCTGGAATAACGTGCGTAAATCACACCGTTCATAAAACCACCTCCGTCCGCATTGTAGCGCGGATAGGAAGATTTGTCAACAGGTTAAGTAACTTGTTTTTGTAGGTTCAGTATTCCAATAAATATATGATATTGTCACAAATTTGTTATCGCAAAAATAATAATTGAAAACTATACGATACTGTATCAAAACAGATTAAATAACAACAGAGATATATTTGGTTTTATAATGCAACAAAAGGAATGCTATGTTCCTTTGCATATTTTTCAGCGTAACTTCCCTTTATTCCGTAGATTGTAAGCTTGTTACAGCCTTCAAAAGCATTTTCAGCAATGTAAGAGCATTTCTCATAAATATCTATTCTTTCTAAAGAGTAACAGTTCTGAAAAGCTCCATCAAAAATATTTGTTATGCTCTCTGATAATTGAACTGTCTTAAGCGATTCACAAGATTCAAAAGTCCAACACTGAATTTTGGTGACATTTTGGGGAATACTTATACTTTCCAAGCCACTAAGTTGAAATGCATTCCCGTCTATTTCGCTTAGTTCAGTGGGTAAATCTATTGTTTTTAATGACCTGCAGCCTTGAAACGCCATCATTTCTATAGTACAAATACTGTTAGACATTTTTATATCTTTTAATAAATAGCATCCGGAAAATGCGCTCTCTGAAATCTTTTTTATTCGTTCAGGCAAAAAAATATTCTCAAGTTTATGGCAATCATCAAAACTAAAATCCTCTACAACTTCACTTCCGTCAGCTATGCTAACCTCCTTCAAATTATTACATCGAGATACCGAAAAGTCTGTCATTGTACTCGGTATTGATATTCTTTCAAGATTATCACAATTAGCTATTGCCGGACCATCCATCCCCTGAAGTCCTTCGGGTATTATTATTTCCTTCACAATATCGTTATATTCAAATATTCCTGTATATGTATAACCGACTAATGCTACTTTTTTTACACTCCCTAACTTTATTACTTTATAGGAATCTATTGTCTGAGGGACTTCTATCACCTCAGAATACGAGTCTGCTTTAATTAATGTGGCATTTTGATTTTCATCCACTTGAAATGTGTATCCATCACTGCTTTTAGTTATTGGATATTTTTCACCACAGCTTGAACTAACCAGTATCATTAAAATTCCGAATGATATCACAATCAAAGCATTTTTCTTTATTTTCATTAGTCAGTCACCTCTTGCACCGTACTGAATGACGCCTTTGGGACTGTCACAAAGAGCGACAGCCCCTTTATTCCAACTGTTCATTATTGGTTTATAGGATTATATGTAGTCCACTTATTATCCTTGAACCACATATCTTGAGTTACTAAATGGCCCGGTTGCAAAACTCCGGGTATTTGTTTATTCTTTGAATCATTAAAAATAACTTTAGGATTATTTATACCATAAATCGTGTATGTTAACCATTTATCCTCTCTATTGCCATTCATTAATGTGCCGGGCCACTGCATAAGAATGTTATTATCTTCGTAAAAGTAAACTCTTGTATCCCAGTATTCCCAATCAGAAGGTCGATAGAAATGGACAGTTATTCCATTTGGTTTTGAATTGTAGGCTGTCTCATTAACTACCCACATTTCAGTTTGTGTTATTTCTATTCCAGGTTGATTGATTCCGGGATGTTGTTGCCTTGTTGCAGGATTTGTATGATTTCTGTAGTTCCAGCAATCAAATCATCATTTTTAATAAAGGCGTAGTTATTGCCGATAAATGACATCTTAAACACACTTTCAGCGTCATTAATATACCACAGTGTACCATCGATAACATCATATGAAAAGGAAACGACGTTGCTCATAACAATGTCGGGATTATTATAAAAAGTAAATGTTTGTGGTTCATTTAGATAGACTGAAATAATGATGTCATTAGACTTTTCTATAATCTCCTTTGTTGATGATATTTCATACTGTGAAATATCATTAGAAATATCGGTCTCCATTTGTGAATACACATTTGCAAAACGCATATCGTCAAAAAGCGTTTTTCTTTTGATTTTGGTATTGCTATCAAAACCGAAGGAAATTTCAATATAATTGAGATTATCTTCCAACTCCATATCATTGGGAAGTTCAGAATACATTTTTGAAATATCGTCCTGTAAGCGGTCACCATTAGCTATAAATGAAATACCAAAAAGAATTACACCAGCTACAACAATAGTTGAACAAATTCCGATAATACCTTTCCTATATCGTTTTGCTTTGATCCAATATGTACTTTGCCATAAAAAGGCTCCCACAACAGCGCCAAGCGTATTAGAAATAATGTCATCAATTTCAAAAAAGCGTCCGATAAAGATTTGTAGAATCTCTATAAAAGCTGAAAACGCAACTGCTATAATAATCGCTATAGATATCCGCTGCTTTTTAAAATGCAATACCAAAGGCAATAAGAATCCCAAAGGAACAAACATTAAAAAGTTTAACAACACCATTTGAAAAGATGCACTTTCAAAAGGAAAATGAATCGTTTCCTGCCAATTCGGAAGCATAAAATGCGGAAAAAGTCCGTCGTTTGTATTCAGTAAACCGGTTATATTCAAGATAGTACAAGTGTAACAGATTAGAACAAATTCCATTGTATAGCTCGGTATTAGTTTTACAGAAGCTTTTCGCTTGCCGATTAACCAAATCATCATAAAGACAATAGTATAACAAACTACGGCAATCGGCAGAATATGCAAGAAACTAAAAGCACCCTCAACTAAATACATCATCATTTCTATATTCCTTTGTCAACATATAAATTTATAAACTAACCAGTATCATTAACATACCGAATGATATCACAATCAATACATTTATCTTTATTTTCTTTGTCATTATCACCTATAAAAATCTAAGTATTACTTTGTAAAATCATCTTTATTATTCATCCGGCAACTCCTCAAAACGCGGCATTGTGACATTATCGGTATTATCAAATATTTCATCGGAGAGTTCTTCATTCACTTTGAATTCATAGGGTATTAACTGCCGCATTAATTCACCGTCAGCGTCAAATAATTCATACGCAAGCAATGCTCCAGTTTCCTTGTCAACCGTAAGGTTATAAGAAGCAATATCAAGCACCTCATTAGCTTTGCCGGTAATATAAAAGCAATCTCTGCCAATCAAAGTTGTATTTCCCGTTATCTGCCATGTGTCGGTATTGAGCATATCCATACGGTAAAGCAATGGTTCGGGTTGATACTGCGTATCCGGAAAAGTAAAAACATTTGGACGTACGTAATATGTATAAAAGTCTTCTTCACCCTCAATTTGCATAAACTTTCTGCGACTGCTCACAGCGACAAAAGGGAAAAAGTTATATTCTGTGCTTTCAAATTTTATATCGACATAGTTATCCTTAGCTAATTCATTTAATCTCGTGCGGCTGCGTTCAACCTTTGCTTTTTCAGCAGTTTTTGAATTATATTCTAAATAAACAGGTTTATAAACCCCGTTGTAGCCGGTCGAATAAATACGCGGATATTTATACAAGTCATAGGAAATCGGCATACCGTCTGCGGACATATTAATTTTTTTCGCCCTTCGTTTTTGTGTATCTCCGCAATAAGAGGTGTATTCAGCTCTATCCATTGAACCCTCATTTTCCGGAACAGCGCGTACAAATTCATAGTATGTTCCTTGAATGGTATCAAAAAAATCAGCACAGTTGCACATACGGTCAAGAACAAAAGATTTATTATTTTTTGAATTCAAATTCTCGTTTTGATTAAAAAACAAGGTTTTTCTTTTGTCTGCATCGGTGAATCCGTTAGCGTAAAATTGTTCCCATAACTCTTCCTCTGTAGGCTGATAAGGCATATATCCTTGTGATTGTGTTGCGCTTTTCTCAGAAGGATTGTTTTGTTTATCAGAATAATGAGAATCATTTGCTTGCAAACTGCCGGAATGTATTGCATAGAACGCTCCTGTTCCGGCAACCACTGCTGCTCCTGCACAGGAAACAGCGGCAATTTTCAC
The DNA here is from genome assembly GCA_017471345.1 of Ruminococcus sp. Classification (GTDB taxonomy): domain Bacteria; phylum Bacillota; class Clostridia; order Oscillospirales; family Acutalibacteraceae; genus Ruminococcoides. Next base: position 979 of record JAFUUV010000293.1, on the reverse strand, counting down.
GCCGATTCCAACTCCTGCAGTTGTTTTTGCGGCTTGTGAAGCGATAAAGATTTCACTTGAACCCAGTTTTAAAAACACAGAGGTCTTTGCACCAACATCCTTAGCCTCACTGAAAAGTGAGTAAGAAATAAGCGACATGGGCATAACACCGCCGAACGTCATACCACCATAACCTTCCATTTCCAGCGTTTTTCTTATGGCTTTGCGCGCGGTATATAAACGGCTTTTTACTGTTCCTTCCTTTTCTTCCAATAAACCGGCTATTTCTTTTATGCTGAGCTGCTGATAATAATAAAGCAAAATGCACTCGCGCTGAACATCGGGCAAGCTGTCAACAGCCTGTCGAATGACACATCGGATTTCTTCGGTTTCAAGGCAATCCACAGGAGTGATTTGCACCGTATTATCAAAATAATCGTCTGTGAGTTCTTCAACTGAGTGTTGTCTGGTTACAAGATTGCGGCAATAATTTACTGTTACCTGCTTTAGCCAGCCCAAAAACGCTTCCGGCTTTTCAATGCTATCCAGTTTTTCAAATACAGTCATAAATATTTCTTGTGTTGCGTCTTTAGCATTTTCTTTATTTCGGAGCATTTTCAGACAGTAATAATATACATATCCATATGTTAATTCAACAATCTGTTCTTTTGCCCTTTTATCACCTTTTTGTGCCTTTATAACGGATTTTTTCAGCTTTTTTCTATTAATATCAGCTGTTGGCTGTTTCATATCATCACCTTGCCTTTGCATATCTTAACAGCCTAAAGTAACCTCTATAAATATAGACACAAAAGTTGGCTTTTGGTTCATTTTACACTGATAATAGTTTAGCATAATATGACGACTAATACAAGCATTCTGAATCAGCAAAGAATCAACGCTCCTATTTCGCCCAGTGTGGCGCAAAACAAAAAATCGGGCAAGTACCCGACTACTCACAACAAAACCCACACAGCCGATTTGTCGTAGTGTGAGAGCG
>JAFUUV010000292.1 GCA_017471345.1 Ruminococcus sp. | reverse complement strand
GTTGCCGGCGGTTTTGCGATTACGCCCGAATCCATCATCTCGTGCCAAAGGTCGTTGCCCTCACGGGAACGCTCACCTACACCGGTGAAGATGGAATAGCCACCGTGCTCTGTGGCGATATTTCTGATAAGCTCCTGAATCAAAACGGTTTTGCCGACGCCCGCGCCGCCAAACAGTCCGATTTTACCGCCCTTGACGTAAGGAGCGAGCAGGTCGATTACCTTGATACCTGTTTCAAGCACCTCCACAACGGGGCTTTGGTTGGCAAACTTGGGCGGTTCGCGGTGGATTTCCCAATACTGCTCTGCCTCAACATCGCCCGCGTAATCAATCGCTTCGCCCAGAACGTTAAACATTCTTCCGAGTGTTGCCTCGCCGACAGGCACCTTTATGCCGCTGCCTGTCGAGGTGACCTCCATACCCTTGCATAAGCCGTCGCTTGCAGACAGCATAATAGCGCGGACTATATGTCCGCCCAGATGCTGCGCGACCTCCATCACACGGGTACGGCCGTCAATTTCAACGGTGAGGGCGTCCTTGATCATCGGCAGCTTCCTGTCGGGAAACGCCACGTCAACTACGGCGCCCATCACCTGTAATATTTTTCCTTTTATTATTTCCATTTTTGCACCTCTTTTGCGCAATGTTTAAGGCAATACCGCATAATTTAGGTGTGCGGATTGCGAAGTAAGATTTTTCGTCAGGTTGGACAAAAAATCGAGGTAAGGCTGACGCCTTGCCGAGACTTTTTGGGCAACATGACGGAACAATATTCAAGCAAGGCGTGCGCCTTGAATTGTGCGGTGTTGCCTAAGGTTTTCCGGCTCAGCCTTTTTTCTGGCTAAGGCTCTTTGCACCGCCGACAATCTCTGAAATCTCCTGCGTGATTGCCGCCTGTCTTGCGCGGTTATATTCAAGAGAAAGCTGTGTTATCAGCTTGCGTGCGCTGGTGGTGGAGGAATCCATCGCCGCCATTCGCGCGTTATTCTCGGCGCAATATGCAGCTGTCAAAACGCCGTACATCAAACCTCCGGCAACGTTTGGACCGATGGTGTCGATGACCGCTTGAGGAGACGGTTCGAACCTTGCTGTCATATAGCGTTCATCCGGCAGGTCGCCCTCCTCAAAGCGGTGCCTTTCCAGAGGGAACATCTTTACCATTTTCGGTACCTCAGCGCCGCGCTCGATTCTTGTATAGATGATATATACCTCGTCAAGTCTGCCGCTCAGATAATGGTCGGTGATTGTGTCGGCAATCTCCTTTGCCTTTTCAAAGGTCGGATTCTGCACTGCGTAGAGAAATTCGACGTCAACATTGGCGCCAATGCGCTCAAAATACACTCTGCCTGCCGTACCCACAGCAAAAATACCGGCATTTTTGTGCTTTGAAATCTCTGCCTCGGCAAACTTTACGATGTTATGATTATACGAACCGCACATACCCTTGTCACCGCTGACAACGATATATCCGTATTTCTTTTGACTTTCGGGCTTATCGCATCCGTTGTCAAAATACGGATGTGAAAAGTTGTCCGTGTGTTTTAAAACATGGTGCACGGTTGTCTGTATGTTATCAAAATACGGCTGCATAGCCTCCCAATTCGCCCGCGCCTTTTTCATCTTGGAGGATGAAATCAGATACATGGCGTTGGTGATTTTCAAAATATCCTGAATGCCGGAGATCCTTTCCTTAATCTCATTCATATTAGCCATAGAAGAACCTCCTTTACCTTGCCTTAAACTCCTTGAACGCGGCAACGAGTTTTTCTTCCAATTCGGGAGAAAGCGTCTTGGTGCCGTTGATTTCGTCAATCAGCTCCTTGTGTTCCTCCTCCATAAATTGAAGCAGCCTTTTGGCAAATGGCTTGATTTCCGCTACGGGAACATCCTGCATTTGCTTTCTGCCTGCGGCAAGCAGCAAAATCACCTGCTCGTGCATTTTAAACGGCTGACAAAGCGGCTGTTTTAACAGTTCCATCAGTCTGTCGCCGAAATCGAGCAAATCCTTTGTCGCCTTGTCAAGCTCCGAGCTGAACTGGGTAAACACGCCCATTTCGCGGTACTGGGCAAGATCCATTCTCAATGTGCCCGAAACCTTTTTCATTGCCTTTGTCTGCGCCGCGCCGCCGACGCGCGATACCGACAAGCCTACGTTAACGGCGGGACGCATACCCGAGTTGAACAGCTGGGTTTCAAGAAAAATCTGTCCGTCCGTAATAGAGATAACATTTGTCGGAATGTAAGCGGAAACATCGCCCGCCTGCGTTTCGATAATCGGCAGGGCTGAAATCGAGCCGCCGCCGTGCTCGTCGTCAAGTCTGGATGAACGCTCAAGCAGTCTGGAATGCAGGTAGAAAACGTCGCCGGGGAACGCCTCGCGTCCGGGACTGCGCTCGAGCAGCAGGCTCATGGTTCTGTAAGCGACGGCGTGCTTTGAGAGGTCATCGTAAACAATCAAAACATCCCTGCCCTGTTTCATAAAATACTCGGCGATTGCCGTGCCGCTGTACGGCGCCATCCACTGCAGCGGAGCGAGGTCGCTGGCGAGCGACGCCACAACAATCGTATAATCCATCGCGCCGTGCTTTTTCAGGTCGTTGACGACCTTTGCCACGGTGGAAGCCTTTTGACCGATAGCAACGTATATGCAAATCATGTCCTGACCCTTTTGGTTGATCATGGTGTCAACCGCAATGGATGTTTTGCCCGTCTGTCTGTCGCCGATAATCAGCTCACGCTGTCCGCGTCCTATGGGGAACATGGAGTCGATGGCGAGAATACCCGTTTGCAGCGGCTCGGAAACGCTCTTTCTGATACAAACGCCTGCCGCTTCCGCTTCAACCGGGAAAAAGTCGGCTGCGTTGATAGAACCCTTGCCGTCAATCGGCGCGCCGAGCGCGTCAACGACGCGTCCTATCATTTCTTCTCCGACGGGAACGCCGGCTCTTTTGCCTGTGCGCACCACCTGGGAGCCTTCGTAAAGACCGCGGTCGCTGCCGAGCAGCACCACGCCCACATAATCTTTGGTAATATTTTGAACAATACCCTTTACGCCGGTATCAAACTCTACCAGCTCTCCGAACATCACCTTTTCAAGTCCGAAGCAGTTTACGATACCGTCGTGAATAGAAAGTACCGAGCCTCCCTCGTTTACCTCGAG